>DATIZS010000278.1:0-7960 GCA_035516955.1 Rhizomicrobium sp. | reverse complement strand
TTCCAACTGTAGAGCGGAAACTTCACATAAATCGCCGGGCTGGTTTTCTCGTGGTACTCGACCTCCGCTTCCGCCAGCGCGGTTTTTTCGACCGGCGACCACATCACGGGACGGAAGCCGCGATAGAGAAGATCGCCCGACACGAATTTGTAGAGCTCGCTCGCGATCACCGCTTCGGCGCGGAAATCCATCGTGGTATAGGGCTTGTCCCACAGCCCGATGCAGCCCAGCCGCTTGAATTGCTCGCGCTGCACATCGATCCAGTGCTCGGCGAAGGCGCGGCATTCGCGGCGCAGCTCGACGACGGGAATGTCGTCCTTCGATTTTCCGGCGGCGCGGTATTTCTCCTCGATCTTCCATTCGATGGGAAGGCCGTGGCAATCCCAGCCGGGAATATAGGGCGCGTCCTTGCCGAGCATTCCCTGGCTGCGCACCACGAAATCCTTCAAAATCTTGTTCAGACCGGTGCCGGAATGGATTTCGCCGTTCGCGTAAGGCGGGCCGTCATGAAGAATAAAGAGCGGCCTGCCTTTGGCGCGCGCGCGCATCTTTGCGTAGAGATCCATCTCCGCCCAGCGCGCCAGCCATTTCGGCTCGGCCTCGGGCAGGCCCGCCTTCATCGGAAATTCCGTGGAAGGCAGGAAGAGCGTGGCGCGATAGTCGCGCGCTTGCGTTTCTTTGCCGGTGGTGCCTGACATTTCGGCTATCTATCAGTGCGGCGCGGGCGGGTCCAGCGGCGCTCTTGCGAGTGCGGCCTTCGCGTCCTCGCAGTCGCGGGCGATCTGGGCCTTGAGCGCATCCAGGCTTTCGAACTTCGCTTCGGGGCGGAGCCAGGCGACGAGTTCGATCGCCAGATGGCTGCCATAGAGATCGCCCGAGAAGCCGAAGAGATAGGTTTCCAGAATCGGCTGCGGCACCGCGAACATGGGACGGATGCCATAGCTTGCGACCCCGTCATATTGCGCGATCGTGACATCGTTCTCCAGCACGCGCGCGCGCACCGCATAGATGCCATAGGCCGGTTCGAGCGAGCCTTCGAGGCGCATGTTGATGGTGGGAAAGCCGATGGTGCGCCCGCGTTTGTCGCCGGGAATGACATGGCTTTCGATGGTCCACCAATGGCCGAGGAGCGAGGCGGCTTCCTCGGGCCTGCCGGATTTCAGCGCCTTCCTGATATCGGTCGACGAGATCTTGCCATGGCCTTCCGCCTCGACCGGCGCGAAGATGCTCACACCGAAGCCTTCCATCTCGCCCATATAGGAAAGAACGGTGATGTTGCCGGAGCGGCCTTTGCCGAACTGGAAATCGGCGCCCACCACGACATGGCCCACGCCCAATCCTTCCACCAGCACGTCGATGACGAATTCCTGCGCGCTCTTCTTCGCCATGTCGGCGTCGAAGGCGAGCGCATACATCGCATCGGCGCCGAGCCCGGCGATGAGTCGCGCCTTGGTGCGGAACGGCGTCAGGCGGAAATTCTCCGTGCCGGGGCGGAAGAATTCCTGCGGATGCGGTTCGAAGGCGAGAACGCCGAGCGGCGCGCCGCGCTCGTTCGCAAGCCTTCGCGCCTCGCCGATCAGCGCCTGATGGCCCAGATGCACGCCGTCGAAATTGCCCAGCGCCACCACCGCGCCCTTCAGGGCATCGGGCACGTCGGAATAATGGCGGAAGATGCGCATTGATCGCTTCGGCGGTTCAAGCCTTCGGGCGCGCGGGCGCCATCACCATGGCATCGCCTTCCACCACGACCGTATCGCCCACCTTCGCCACGCAATCGAAGATCACGCGGCGCTTTTCGGGAACGGTCTCGCGCACGGTGCAGGTCGCCGTCACCTTGTCGCCGATGCGCACCGGCGCCTTGAAGCGCGTGTTGAGGCTCATGAAGATCGTGCCCGGCCCCGGCATCTTCATGCCGAAGATGGTGGAGATGTAGCTCGCCGTCAGCACGCCATGGGCGATGCGGCCCTTGAAGGGCGTGGCGGCCGCGAAGGCCTCGTCGAAATGGACGGGGTTCACATCGCCCGACACTTCGCCGAAGAGCTGGATGTCGCGCTCGCTCACGGTATGGGAATAGCTCTCGCTCATGCCGGGTTTCAGGTCTTCGATGTAATAGGGCATCTCGTCTCTCCTTGGGCCCGCCTGTCTTATCGGCAAGCAGGCTCACCACACAAGCGCCGCCATCGATGCCTTTGCGGAAACGCCTGCTTTCTCGAAGAGAGTGGCGAGATTCTCGGCCGTGACGGAGCCGAGTTCCTCGCCGTGAACGCCGTCGGCGATGAAGAGCGCGTCGATATGCGCCCGGTTGGCGCCCTTGATGTCGGTCTGAAGGCCGTCGCCGATGGCGAGCGGCTTGCGGATGTCGCGGCTGGCCGAATCCCGCGCGCGCGAGAGCGCGATGTCGTAAACGGGAAGATGCGGCTTGCCGAAATAGACGACCTTGCCGTTCATCTCCTCGTAGATGCGCGCGATCGCGCCCGCGCACCACACCAGCGTCGAGCCGCGCTGCACCAGGACGTCGGGATTGGCGCAGAGCATGGTCAGATGGCGCGCGGCGAGATGGGCGAGCATCTCACGGTAATCGTCGGGCGTTTCGGTTTCGTCGTCGTGCAGGCCGGTGCAGAGCGCGACTTGCGCATGCTGGGCATCGACGCAATCGACGGCCAGATCCTCGAACACGCCGCGGTCCCGCTCGGGCCCGATATGCAGGATGGGAAGGCGCGCCCCCACCGCGCGCCGCCCCAGATCGTCATGGGCGGCGGCGCCCGAGGTCACGATGGCGTCGTAGCAATTTTCCGGCACGCCCAGGCGCTCGAATTGCTCGGCCACGGCGGCGGCGGGCCGGGGCGCATTGGAGAGCAGGACCACGGGCCCGCAGGCCTTGCGGAACCGGCGCAGCGCATCGACCGCCCCCTCATGGGCGCGGCGCCCGTCATGCAGCACACCCCAGACGTCGCAGACCAGCGCGTCATAATCGGGCGCAATCTCGGAAAGCCCATCGACAATCAGGGACACGGCCACTCCAACCCGCCCTCCCGGAAACGAGGGCTGATTCGAGCTTTATATTATCCCGCGCGCCGGAAGGGAATCACGGCGGTCACAGCTTCTGACTTGTCCAGCAGCTTGAGGGAGTCGTCGCGCACCGCGCGCGGCTCGCCGAAAAGATAGCCCTGGCCGAAATCGACGCCGTATTCCAGAAGCTGGACCACGGTCTTTTCGTCCTCCACGCGCTCGGCGATGAGGTTAAGGCCGTGGCGGGCGATGAGCTTCTTGAAATCCTCGGCGGCCACGGCCGCGCCCGCCCCGCCCATCCCCCGCGTCAGGGTGCCGGCGCGGACCTTGAGATGGCGGAAGCCCAGCGCCTTCAGCCGCGCGAAATCCATGGAGAGCGTCTCTATATGATCCATCGAAAGGTGGAAGCCCAGGCTCGACAGATAGGCGAGGTTCTCCTGCGCCTTGGCGCTCGCGCCGATGACGCTCGATTGCGCGAATTCGAACACGATCTGGTGGGCGAGATCGCGATGGTGATGCAGATATTCCAGGAATTGCGGGAAGAATTCGGCATCGGCGAGCGTGTCGCCCGAGATGTTGCAGAAGACGCCGATGTCGCGGCTGCGCTGAATCAGCCGGCGCACGATCTGCACGCAGCGGAAGAGCAGCAGATTGTCGACGACGCTCATCAGGCCGGCGGGCGCCGCCACTTTAATATATTGCGCCGGCATGATGACCGAGCCGTCCTCGGCCCGAAGCCGCGAGAGCGCCTCGTAGAAGCGCAATTTACGCTGCGGCAGGCTCACGATTGGCTGCAGATAGAGATCGACGCGGTTCTCCTCGAGGCTGGCGCGGATGGTTTCCAGCAATTCGGGCCGGCCCAGCGCATCGAGTAAGGAAGGCTGCGGCTCCTCGATGGCGGCCTCGATATGCGCCTCGACAGGGGCCTCGGCCACGGGCTCCGCCCTCGCCTTCTCGGCGATGCGGCCGGCGAAATCCTTCATCAGGCTTTCGAGCACCTGAAGCTCGGCGATGATCTTGCGGCTCTGGGCGGATGCGCGCGCTTCGAGCCCCACATTCATCTCTTTCATCTTGCCGGCGGTCTCTTCCAGCGCCTTGCCGAATTCGCGGCTGGCGCGCTTGAGACCCGCGATCTCGCGCGCGCTGGCGCGCCGCTCCCGCCGCCGGGACAGAGTCGAATGGAGCTGCGCCGCCAGAAGAAATGCGATGACGCCCGCAATCGCGGCCATGGGCGCGGACGCCATGCCGCTCGCACGCAGCACCGCGGCGAAGGCTGCGGACGCAATGGCATAGCCGAATACGATCAGGGCATTGGTCATCGGGCGGGCTCCGCCGGGACTCACGTGGCCCATGGTGGCGGGGCGGGCGTTTCGAATTCGTTAACCAAGGAAATTCGGGCCTTGGAGGGAGTTTACTTCAGATCGATCCCAACCCTCCGTCATGGCCGGCCCCCGTGCCGGCCATGACGATTTGGTTGTAAATCGATGGATCGCAGTGAGCGCTAAAATGCGTAGCTCGCCACGAATTTGAAGGCGGCGGGCGCGACGAGCTGGTCGCCATTGACGTGCTGATAGACGGGCAGCTCGACATCGGCATAGAGCTTCCACGAATCGATTCGCGCCTCCAGCCCCGGCGAGATCAGAAGCCGCGTATAGCCGGTCTCGTCGGGTTCGCCGTTCGCCCCGCTATCGCGCCCGCGCCGCGAGACGAGCATCTGCAGGATCGGCACGAGGCCGGCGCCCATATCGTTCCACGAAACGCCCGCCGCCCCGTTGAGTTCGCTTCCCGGCGTATAGCCGTTCTGGGTTGCGACCTCATGCTGCCACATGGCTTGCGCGAACCAGCTGAAGCTCTGGCTCACGTCGAAGGCGCCGGTCTTGTAGGCGCCGAGGATAAGATCGGTCGAGCCCGAGCCGATTTCCACGTCGGAATCGAAATGGGCGTAAGTGTGATCGCCGGTCGGCAGCTTCACGCCGAAGATCACGCCCGACGACATGTCGGGATCGAAGCCCGAATAGACGCCCATCAGCTTGATGTCGCCCAGCGCGTCATGGCGGAAGGTTCCCGTATTGTCGGGATCGGCGCTTTTGAACAGCCGCTCGGTATAGGGCACTTCGACCATCGCGCCCCAATCTTCGTCGAACATGTATTGGCCGCCCGCCAGCCAGAATTCGGAACTGATGTGCTTGTCGTCGTTATCGGCGGCGGGCGCGCGCGAATCCCCGCTCCAGTTTTTCGTCTGGTCGAGAAGATCGAGTTCGAGGAACGCCGTTCCGCCGGGCCCGGACGGAATGAGCGAGGACGTGCCCACATCGAAGATCGAGCAGCCGCAGGCGCAGGCGAAAGCGGGCGCCGGCACGAGCGCGAGAACCGCAACACACGCAAAAAACGCACGTTTCATCGCATCGGCCTCAACTCTTCCGCGCGGCAAACAATCACAAGGTCCGAGGGGTGCAAACCCCTTGCGCTTGCGGCAAAATGGCGTGCCGTTTGAGCCTTTGACCACGCGCTTTTCATACGCGATACCGGTAGGATGTACCATGACGAAAGCCGATCCCAAGCTGCTGTCGCGCCTGTCGCGAATCGAGGGACAGGTGCGCGGCATCGCGCGCATGGTCGAAGAAGAGCGTTACTGCATCGACGTCCTCAACCAGATCCAGGCGATCAAGGCGGCGCTCAAGAAGGTGGAAGAGGAAATCCTCAAAGGCCATGCCGCCCATTGCGTGGCGCATGCGATTCACAGCGGCGACAGCGAAGACCAGAAACAGAAATTCGCCGAACTGGTGGAATTGTTCGCGCGCTACGCGCGCTGACATCCCGCAAATGGCGGAAGGCCAAAAGTGCGCATCCTCAAAATGCGGTGCGGACATGTCCCTACGGCGCGCAGCGCGCGCCATTGAGGCAAATCAAGCGCGCGCAAGCATGGCCTCGCGATGATGGACGCGTCATTCGATAACGGAGACCCGTCATGCCGAACATCTTCGATATTTCGCTCGCCGCATTCGCGATCGCCACGGCGACCAATCCCACCATACCTCCGCCCAAGCCGCAGAACGCGCAAGTCATCGTCGAGCCCGTTCACGCGGAAGAGATCGACGCCTCGCTCAGCGAGCCCGCGCCCAAGCGCGCGACCAATGTGGCCGAGGCGCGCGCGGATTGCGCCGCCATCCGCACGGGCGAGACGCCGGCCTGCGTCGCGGCGGCCTCGCAATAGCGCGTCAGGCTTCGATCTTGGGAACGATGCGGATTTCCACGCGCCGGTTGCGCGGCTCGTTCACATTGTCGCCGGTCGGGATCAGAAGATGCGCTTCGCCATAGCCTTGCGCGCTGATGCGCTCCGCATCGACGCCGTCGCGCACCAGCATGTCGGCGATGATCTTGGCGCGCGTCGCCGAGGCGCGCATGTTGGCGTCGGGCGAACCGCTGGTGTCGGTATAACCGCCGATCTGCACGAGCGTGCGGTCATATTGCTGGATGACTTCGGCGATGGCGGCGAGCGCGCCGCTCGCGTTCCATGACACGCCGCTGAAACGCTGATCGAAGAGAAAATCGTCGCTCATGTCGATGACGAGCACGTCGCCGAGGCGTGCGATGCGAAGCCCGCTTCCGCGCAGCCGCTTGCGCAGCTCGGTCTCCTCCCCGTCCATATAGGCGCCGGCGAGCTTCCGGGTGAGCGGGCCATCGCTCTGCTGCGGCGGCGGCGCTTCTTCGTGTTTGGGCGGACGGGGCGCTTCGCGCGGCGGCGGCGGCGGAACGCGCGGCACGGGCACGGGCGGCGGCGCAGGCACGGGCACCGGATTGGACGTGCAGGCCGCCAGCACGAGCGAAGCCGCGATCGCAAGCCTTTTCATCCCAGCCTCCTTGGGCGCGGGGGCATTTTACGGCATTTGGCGTTCAGGCCCAGCCCGATTAAGAATGCGCCGGCCCGATATTTCCAATTGAAGGAGAATGCGCATGAATTTGTTCGATCTGACCGGCAAGGTCGCGCTCGTCACCGGCTCCACCAAGGGGATCGGCGAGGCCATCGTGCACCGTTTCGCCGAGCACGGGGCGAAAGTGGTGGTCTCCAGCCGCAAGGCGGATGCCTGCGAGAAGGTCGCCCACGACATCAACAAGGCGCGGGCCGCGGAAATGGCGATCCCCGTGCCCTGCAACATCAATTACAAAGAGCAATTGCAGCAGCTCGTGGCGGCCACGCGCGCCAAATGGGGCAGGGTCGACATTCTCGTCTGCAATGCCGCGCTGAACCCCTATTTCGGGCCGGGCATGAACATTCCCGACGAAGCCTTCGACAAGATCATGGGCGCGAATATCCGCTCCAATCACTGGCTGGCGCAATTGGTGCTGCCCGAGATGGTGGAGCGGAAAGACGGCTCCATCATCATCATCTCCTCCATCGGCGGATTGCGCGGCAGCCAGGTGATCGGCGCCTATTGCATCTCCAAGGCCGCCGACATGCAGCTCGCGCGCAACATCGCGGTGGAATACGGGCCGTTCAACATCCGCGCCAATTGCATCGCGCCGGGCCTGATCCGCACCGATTTCGCCCGCGCGCTGTGGGAGAATCCGGAAATCCTGAAACGCTCGACCGCGAGCACGCCGCTTCAGCGCATTGGTGAGCCCGACGAGATCGCGGGCGCTGCGGTGTTTCTGGCGTCGAAAGCGGGATCGTTCACCAGCGGACAGGTGATCGTCTGCGATGGCGGACAGACGATTGCCTGAACTATTGAGCCGACCATGGCTCGTGCATCGTGACGACGAGGCCCGTGTCGTTGGGGCCGAGCAGAATGCGGCCCTGATCGGCGAAATATTCCGTCGCCATCCAATTGTCCTTCGTCATGCCTTGCGAGGGCGATTGCGCATAGGACGCGTTCGCTGCACCCGCAACCGAGTCGTCGAAGGCGAATTGCATCACCACGGGAACGCGAACGGACTCGCCGGGCTTGAGCGG
>DATIZS010000277.1:0-7824 GCA_035516955.1 Rhizomicrobium sp. | reverse complement strand
CTCGTTGCGCTGCGCCTGTTTCTGCTGCAGCTCGGAGAGCAGCGCGCGCAAATCGCGGTCGCGATCCACCAGATCGGCAGCGATCTTCTCCGCCTCCCCCCGGTAGGCGGGCCGGCGGCTCAGGCCTTCGATGAACGCGGCCGGATGTTCCCGGACCCACTTGATGTCGTGCATGGCCGATTCTCTGAGGCGCGGGGCCGTAATGGCATGGGGCGGTTTGGGCGTAAAGCCGGGCGCGGCGCGGGGTCCGATTTTTCATAAGTCTCTGATCTACATGAATCTTCCCTGTTTGATTGTTCCTTGGAAATTTGGGGGGATCCCCCCCGTGAATAGCGCCGCCGGCGATTCCGTGGGAGGCGATGAAGTATACGGCCGTTTCGGCGGGCGGGGATAAGGACTGGACGAGATTATTGCGCCGTCAGGTCCGTGCCCGCCGCGATCTCCTTGGCGCGTTTGCGTTCCATCAGCGCCACCGACAGGATCGAGATTTCGTAGAGCCCGACCAGCGGAATGGCGAGGCTCAGCATCGAGAAGACATCGGGCGGCGTCATCACCGCGGCCAGCGCGAAGACGCCGACGATGGCGTAGCGCCGCACGCTCCTCAATTGCGCCGCCGTGACGATCCCGACGCGGCCGAGCAGCGACAGCAGCACCGGCATCTGGAAGCACAGCCCGAAGGCGAAGATCAGCGTCATGACGAAATCGAGATATTCGCTCACCTTCGCCTGAAGCTCGATGCCGATGCCGTTGGGACCCGAAGGCACTTCGTAGCCCACGAAGAAGCGGATCGCGAAAGGCAGCATGACGTAAAACACGAAGCCCGCGCCGGCGAGGAACAGGACCGGCGACCAGATCAGGAAGGGGCGGAAGGCCTTGCGCTCGTTCTTGTAAAGGCCGGGCGCGATGAACATCCAGGCCTGCGCCGCGATGAAGGGGAATGCGAGGCAGAGCCCTGCGAACATGCCCACCTTCACATAGGTGAAGAAGGTCTCATAGAGCGCGGTATAGATCAGGTGATCGTTGGGCTGGCCGGCGAGCGCGTGCGCGAGCGGCTCGGTGAGGAAGGCGTAGATCTCTTTGGCGAAAGCGAAGCAGAGGACGAACGAGACGGCAAAGGCGAGGATCGACCGGATCAGCCGCTTGCGCAGCTCGATCAGGTGATCGAGCAGCGGCGCCTTGCTCTGCTCGATCTCGGCTTCGTCCTCGGGCGTGCGGATGTTCATGACGCGGGCGGTTCTGCGGGCGCGGGCGGCTCGCTTTGCGTCTCTTCGCGATGCACCTCAGGCGGCAGGATCGAATTCTGCAACCGCTCTTTGCGCATCGCATCGATCTCGGCGCGCAATTCCTCGAGCTCGCTCTGGCGCGCCATCTCGTCGAAGCTGGCGCGGAATTGCTCGGCCATGCGGCGCATCTTGCCGAGCCATTGGCCGAGGATGCGCATCAGCCGCGGCAAATCCTTCGGGCCCACCACCACAAGGGCCACGATCAGGACGATGAGGATGTGACTCCAGCTGAAGTCGAGCATGGCGCAGGCGCGCCTCAGTCCTTTTTCTCGGGCGGGATGACGCGGGGCTTTTCGTTCTCGCCCGGCTCGTTCAGGCCCTGACGGAAACTGCGGATGCCCTTGGCGACGTCTCCCATCAGGTCGGAAATCTTGCCGCGGCCGCCGAACAGAAGAACGGCGACGATCGCCAGAATCAGAATATGCCAGATGCTCAGCGCACCCATGGAACTCTCCTTACCCCCCGCCCGCGAGGCTAGCACAGGGCGGTTAAAGCCCCGGTCAGGCCGGGATGCAAGGTGCTTTCCTCCCCTGTTTACGGGGGAGGTGCCGAGCGTAGCGAGGCGGAGGGGGCGAATTCGGTGTTCGCCCCCCCTCGCCGCGTTCCGCGGCACTCCCCCCGTAAACGGGGGGAGAAACTTATCCAATTAATATCTCGCCCTTGCGGCCGAAGGCATTGGCCAGCGCCCCCAGCCGCTTCTGGACCGGCTCGCCCGCGATGTTCTCCCGCCGGCGCGAGACATCGAGCAGCACGCGGGTGGGCGTCATGCGCAGGCGATAATGGGCAAGCTCGCCCGTGGCCGAGGCCGAAAGCGAGAAGGCGAGCCGCGCGGCGAGGCCGAGCCTGCGGGCGGCGACATCGTCGTCCTCGGTCAGAAGATCGTGAGCGGCGATCTCGCGGGGGAAATCCTCGTCGCCGGTGTAGCGGTGGAAGATGGCGGTCGCGATCAATGCGCGGGCGCGATGCTCGGCGCCGGCGAAGGGCGCGGTCAGGACTTCGTCGAAGGTGCCGAGCGCGCGGTCGTCGGGATGGCGGCGCCAGCCGATGTCGGAGAAATTGCACACCGCCTGGCGGACGCGGCGCGATTCCGCGCTCTCGTCGGCAAAGAGCGGCGCCATCCACTGGAACATCTCGTTCGCGTGGGCGGGCGTGCGGCTGTGACGCAGATTGGCGCCGCTCGCATATTCGACAAGCGGATCCTTGGCGCGCTCGTCATCGGAAAGACGCGTGTAGAGAAGTCCTTCGCGCAGGCCATAGGCCGAGATCACAACTTCGCGGATTTCGGTCGCGGCAAGAAGCCGCTCGAGAACGACCGCGCCATAAGGAAGCGCCTCGGCCCTGCGGCGCGAGACGATCTTCATCTTGTCGAGCGATTTCTTCGACAGCCGCGACAGCGCCTTGCACAGGCGCAGCGCCCGCGAAGCCGGGATGCGGTAATTGTGGAGCACATGGAGGGGATAGTTCGTCTCCTCCATGTCGACGCGCGCGAAGCTGCGCCACACGCCCCCCACCGCATAAAGCGTGCGCCCCGCGAGCTGATCGATCTTGGCCAGCACCGAAAGCCCGTCATCGACGAGCGCGCGCGCCGCATCGGGATCGCCGTGGGAAATATCCATCAGGCGAAGCGGGCCGAAGGGCTGGGTCAGCGCCGTGCCGGTCTTGCCGGCCTTCACCGTCACCATGTCGAGACTGCCGCCGCCGAGATCGGCGACGAGCCCGTCGGCTTCCGGGATTCCGGCGAGCACGCCTTCGGCGGCGACGCGCGCTTCTTCCTCGCCGGAGAGGATGCGGATCGGCCCGCCCCATTTGGCTTCGGCGCGGCGGATGAATTCGACGCCGTTGGCGGCGTCGCGGGCGGCGGCGGTGGCGACGGCCTCGCGCGTCTCCGCGCCCAAGGCATCGGCCAGCATGCGGAAGCGGCCGAGCGCCTCATAGGCGAGCTCGATTCCTTCGTCGTTGAGCCGGCCGGTCGTGACCATGTTGCGGCCGATGGCGCAGATCGCCTTTTCGTTGTGCACGACGGAGGGCGTGCGCGCGACATTCTCGTAGATCACGAGGCGCACGGAATTGGAGCCGATGTCGACGATGGCGACAGGGCCGTTCTTCCCGCGCTGGCTGCGCAGCGGCTGACTGGCGCGGATGTCGGAAACGCTCAATCGCGCCTCGCCGCGATGGTCACCGGCCGCGACGCTTCCACTTTCAGCGCGCGGCCGCGGCCCGAAAGCGAAGGATTGGTCATGAAGTAAGTGTGCGCGGAGAAGGCGTCTTCGCGCTCATAGGCCGGATCGCGCAGATAGGTGGCGTCGGCGTTCATATGCCAGCTCTGCGCCTGATCCTTGAGCAGCGCGACCATGATCTGGTCGAGCACCTGCTGATGCACGGTCGGATTCTCGACCGGCACCAGCGCCTCGACGCGGCGGTCGAGATTGCGCGGCATCCAGTCGGCCGAGGAGATGAACACCTTGGATTTCGGCGACGGCAATTCCTGACCGTTGCCGAAACAGACGATGCGGCCATGTTCGAGGAAGCGCCCGACGATGCTTTTCACGCGGATATTCTCGGACAGGCCCGGCACGCCCGGCCGCAGACAGCAGACGCCGCGCACCACGAGCTCGATGCGCACGCCCGCCTGGCTCGCGCGATAAAGCCCGTCGATAATGGCGGGATCGACAAGCGCGTTGAGCTTGGCCCAGATCGCGGCGGGGCGCCCGGCGCGGGCATGGGCGATCTCTTCCTGGATGCAATCGACGAGCTTGCCGCGCAGCGTCAGCGGCGAAATCGCGATCTTCTCCAGATGCGCCGGTTCGGCGTAGCCGGTGATGTAATTGAAGAGCTGGGCCGCATCGCGCCCGAGCGCGGGATCGGCGCTGAAAAGCGAAAGATCCGTGTAAACCTTCGCCGTCACGGGATGGTAATTGCCCGTGCCGAAATGCACATAAGTGCGCAGATGCCCGGATTCGCGCCGCACGACCAGGCTTACTTTCGCATGCGTCTTGAGTTCGATGAATCCGTAAACGACCTGCACGCCGGCGCGTTCCAGATCGCGCGCCCAGCGGATATTGGCTTCCTCGTCGAAGCGGGCCTTGAGTTCCACCAGCGCGGTCACGGATTTTCCCGCTTCCGCCGCCTCGATCAGCGCCTTGACGATGGGGGAATCCTTCGACGTGCGATAAAGCGTCTGCTTGATCGCCACCACGTCGGGATCGGCCGCGGCCTGGCGCAGGAACTGCACCACCACGTCGAAGCTTTCGAACGGGTGATGCACGACGATGTCCTTGGCGCGGATCGCGGCGAAGCAGTCGCCGCCATGATCGCGGATGCGCTCGGGAAAGCGGGCGATGAACGGCTTGAATTGAAGGTCCTGGCGTTCGTCGATGATGAGCTGCTTGGTGTCGGAAAGGCCGAGCAAATGATCGACCAGCACCAGCTCCGAAGGTTTCAGCAGCAACTGATCGGCGATGAAGGCGCGCAAATCCGCCGGCATCGAGGCCGAGCATTGCATGTGGATCACCGATCCGCGGCGCCGCCGCTTGAGCAGCGTCTCGAACAGGCGCACCAGATCTTCGGCTTCTTCCTCCACTTCCACGTCGCTGTCGCGCAGCACGCGGAAGAGACCCGAGCCCCGCACATGATGACCGGGGAACAGGCGGTCGAGATAAAGCCCGATGACTTTTTCGAGGCTGAGGAACCGCGCGGCCTTGCCGGAATCGGGAAGCCGGATGAAGCGCTGCAATTGCGCCGGCACCGGCAAGAGCGCGGTGACCGCCTTCTGATCCTTCTTGCGCGTGAGCTGCAGCGCCAGCGTGAATCCCATGTTCGGGATGAACGGGAACGGATGGGCCGGATCGAGCGCGAGCGGCGTCAAGACCGGAAAGACCTGTTCGTTGAACTCCGCTTCCAGGATCGCGTGATCGTCGTCCGTCAGGTCGCGATGATCGAGCACCGCGACGCCCGCGTCCTTCAGCTCCGCGCGCAGCGCCGCCCAGATGCGCTGCTGATCGGCGATGAGCGTGCCGGCGTCATCATCCACGCGCGCGATTTGCTGGGCGGGCGTCAGCCCGTCGTCGCTGGGCGTGGACACGCCTGCGGCCACCATGCCTTTGAGGCCCGCCACGCGCACCATATAGAATTCGTCGAGGTTCGAGGCCGAGATCGACAGAAAGCGCAAGCGCTCGAGCAGCGGATGGCGCATATTCTGCGCCTCCTCCAGCACGCGGCGGTTGAAGGCGAGCCAGGAAAGTTCCCGGTTGACGAATCGCGCAGGCGAAGCCGGATCGATGGCGGGCGGCGAGGCTTGCGCGGCTTCCGGCGCGAAAGGCAGCGAATCGCCCTCCGCGAATGCGAGATTCTCGGGGCTGGCCTTGGCTTTGCTCATGGGCCGAACCTAGAGGAAATTCGTGAATCTGTCATGGCAGCCCGCCATCGCGCGTTTCCAGCATGTCGCGCACCAGGGAAAGATTGACGGGGCGGCCTTCCGACAGCGCCTTGGCGTCGGCCTCGGCCACGAAGGCCCGGATCGCGCCGGGCGAACGTTCCAGCGAAACGATCATGCGGCGGATGACCGGCTCGGGGACTGTCAATTGACGGTCGGCGAAAAGTTTGCGCGCAAGATCGGCGAGCAATCCCTCGTCGGGTGCCCAGAGCGCGAAGGACAGGATGGCCGAAAAACGCGATGCGAGATCGGGCAGCGTCACGGGCCATGAGGCGGGCGGCTCACGCCCGGTCAACAGCACAGGCCGGTCGCGCGCCGCGCCTTCGATAAGCGCGAACAGAATCGAATCGCGCGAGGCCGTGGCCGCGCTCGAATCGACATCCTCGATGGCGAGCGGTTTGTCGCGCTCGATGTTTTCGAGCGCGCTCGCCGAAACGATTCCCGCATGCGCCCGCTCGCGCCAGGCCGAGACGAGATGGGTCTTGCCCGCGCCGGGCGGTCCATGAAGAACCGCGGCCGCGACCGGCCAATCGGGCCAGGAATCGATGAAGGCAAGCGCCGCCTCATTGCCGGGACCTGCGATGAAATCGGCGCGCGCCATCGCGTTCCTCGCACCCAGGGGAAGCACAAGCTGCGAGGGCACTTAGGCGATCCTGTTGCGCGCGAAGAAGGCGCCGAACCACAGCCCCGCATAGGCGAACCACGAGACGATGGTGAACACTGCGGTGACGAGCGCGGCCCATCCCGAAATCTGCGGCGCGGCGATCCCGAAGACGAGAAAGATCAGCATCAGGCCGATGTAACTCACCTGCACCACCGTATTGACCTTGCCGATGAAGAGCGGCTGCACGCGCAACGGCAGCGCCATCACGAACGCCATGATGACGGCCAGCACGATGGCGACATCGCGCCCGATCACCAGCGCCGCGAGCCACCACGGCGAAACCTTCATCACCGAGAGCGTGAGGAATGCGGCCAGCATCAGCAATTTGTCGGCGGCCGGATCGAGATAGCGGCCGAATCGCGTCGTCATGCCGAAGCGCTTGGCGAGATAACCGTCGGCCGCATCGCTCAGCCCCGCAAAGGCGAAGATGCCGAGCGCCATGCTGTATTCGCCGTGCATCAGCAAGGCCGGCAGCGCCGGCGCCGCCGCCAGCCTCAGCGCGGTCAGCAGATTGGGAAGGTGCCGGAAAAGTCCGTTCACTGCGGGCTCGCGCTCGCGTCCGGATCGGCCTCGGCCAGCCGCCAGACATTGCCCTGATGGGAAAGATCGAGCCCGCCCTGCGCCAGGAAATCGTGCAACTGGTCGAGCGTGCCCGCATAGGTGAGCACCACGCGCGCCTCGCCGGTATTCATCGCCGCGATGTCGACATCGAGAACGGTGGGGACGGCGGCGAGCTTCTGCTGCATCTCGCCCCAATCGGCGATCGAGGAGATCTCGACATCGACCGTCAGCTTGGCGCGCGCGTTATAATCGACGGCCGAGCGCGATTTCCACGCGTTGGTGACAGCCTCCGCCACGGCATCGGCCGCGGCACCGAACGCCTTGGCCGGCGGCGTGCCCGCCGCGACGGGCACCGTCACATCGGGAAGTGCGAGCGTTCCGCTCGCCGCCAGCATCTTGAGGCGCACCGTGATGTGGTCGCGCGCGGGCAAGGCCTGCGCCAGCACCGCCTGGTTCGCATGCATGCCCATGGCATAGGGGCCGATATCGCTCCATGCTGCCGTGCCGAATTGCAGCGACGAGAGCGTGACGCCCTCGGCCGCATCGCCGCTGGGTGCGATGAGCGGAAGAGCGGCGCTTGCATATTTGGGATCGTTCCACGCCGCCGCCCAAGGCGAACGCGGCGCATAGGCCTGACCCATCGGCACGACTAGAATCGGATGCGCCTCCACATCGGTATAGGCGATGTTGGCGCCGCGCAGGAAGCGGCGCACCGCATCGGCGTTGAATACATAAGTGACCTTGGCGACGTAGCGTGTCGTCGAGCGGCGCTCGTCGGCGATGTCGTAGGTGCGGATCAGCCGCTGGATACCGAGATCGTCGAGCGCGGGCACCTTGGACCAATCCTGCGAGCGGGTGAGCCGGTGGACGAGCGTCGTCCAGGC
>DATIZS010000276.1:0-2014 GCA_035516955.1 Rhizomicrobium sp. | reverse complement strand
GCGCTCAAGCGCGGCCAGACCATGGACTACTACGCGAATTCCGCGTGGACGGACCAGACGCCGGATCTGCTGCAGGGCTTGCTGGTCGAGGCGCTGGAGCAGAGCGGAAAGGCGAAGGCCGTGGGCCGGGTGTCGAGCGGGGTGCGGCCGGATTACATCCTGGTGACCGAGGTGCACGACTTCGCGGCGCATTATGACGGCGAGGCGGCGCCCAAGATCGTGGTGGACATCGTCGCCAAGCTCGTCACCGCCACGCGCCACGACGTGGTCGGCACTTACGACGCGCACAGAGAGGCGCAGGCCTCCGCCAACAGCGTCCCCGCCGTGGTCGATGCCTTCAATGAGGCGAGCGGTGCGGCGCTCGAAGACATTGCGGGCTTCGTGCTGAAATCGGCCATGGCGCCGGTCTCGGCCAAGCCGGACGACCCGGCGCCTTCAGCGCCCGTCATCCACCGCCATCGCCGCCATCATCACCACTACTAGGGTTCCTGCTGTAACATCCGGCATGGCGCACGCGAACAAACCTGACGGTGCTTCGCCGGAAGCGGTCTGGGCGGGGCTGATGCGCGCGGGCCTGGCAGGCGACATGCAAGCCTATCGCCGGCTTCTGGAGGAAATCGTACCGCGCTTGCGCAAGTTCGCATCGGGCGGATTGGCGCGCTCGGGGCTCGGCAATGCCGATGCCGAGGATGTGGTGCAGGAGATACTCTTGGCGATTCATCTGAAACGCCAGACCTGGATTGCGGATCAGCCCTTCCTTCCCTGGCTGAATGCGATCGCGCGGCACAAGCTGATCGACGTGCTGAGGCGCCGCGGCCGGCGCGGCGAGGTGCCCATCGAAGGTCTGATCGACATCCTGCCGGACGAAATGGCCGCGCCCGAGACCTCGCAGAGCGAACTCTCCAAACTGGTGTCCAGGCTCGACGGCAAGCAGAAATCGGTCGTCTCCTCGATCTCGCTCGACGGCGCGAGCATCAAGGACACCGCCGCGAAGCTCGGCATGAGCGAGGGTGCGGTGCGCGTCACCTTCCATCGCGGACTGAAGAAGCTGGCGGCGCTCTATCGGGAAGCGTCATGAAAACGGACGATCTCATCGCCACGCTCGCAACCGATGCGCCGCAGAAAGACGCGAACCCGGCGCGCGCGCTTGGCGTCGCGGTCGCGATCGGTGCGCTGGTGGCGGGGACCTCCTTCATGCTCACGCTCGGCCCCCGTCCCGATTTCACGTCCGCGATGCACACCATGCGCTTCGATTTCAAGTTCGTGGTGACGCTGGTTCTGGCGGCGAGCGCCGTCTTCGTCGCGTCGCGCGCGATGCGGCCGGAAGCGCGTCTGGGCGGCATCAGATTCGTTCTGTTGACCGCGCCGCTGCTTCTGGCGGCCGCCGTCATCCTCGAATTGATTGCCGTGCCGCGCGATTTGTGGATGACGAAACTGATCGGTCAGAACATGCGGTTCTGCACCAGCTTCATTCCGCTCTTCTCTATCGGTCCGCTTGCCTTGATGCTGTGGGCCTTCCGCCGCGGCGCACCAGAAAATCCGGTACGCGCCGGCGCGCTCGCCGGCCTCGTCGCGGGCGGATTGGGCGCCGCATTCTACGCGGCGCATTGCGTGGACGACTCGCCGCTCTTCGTCGCCACGTGGTATTCGCTCGCAATCGCATTCGTGACCGGGATCGGTGCGCTTTCGGGAGCGAAGCTGTTGCGCTGGTGATGTTCTTGCGCTTCCCGCGAATCTGCGCGTATGAATGTCTTTACAACTTAAAATGTTCGGCCGCCGACGCTCAAATTGCGCGGCCGCCGCTATGGATCATGCGATGTCCGCGCGTTTGGCAGGCTTGTTCACGGAAATCGATCCACCGAGCCTCGCCAATCCCGTGCTCAGTTTCCTGAAAGCGTATTGGGACAGAAAGCGCGGCGAACGCGCCATGCCTGCACGCGCCGACATCAAGCCGGCCGAGATCAAGGAGCATCTGGGCTCCATCGTGCTGGTGGACGTGCTGCCGGGCTCCGAG
>DATIZS010000275.1:0-4052 GCA_035516955.1 Rhizomicrobium sp. | reverse complement strand
TGCAAACTCCGTTACAGCTCACACTGCCCCGGCGTCTGCCCGCTTCTCCCTAGCCAGATATGGTAACGCGCAGGCGCGGCTGAAATAGCTTTACATCAAAGAATTTTCGGAATGCGGCCCGCGTTGTTGCGCAGGCCGCACCGATTGAGTTCGAATATTTCAGTTCGTGTCGTTGAGGTTGAACCGGATCGCCGCTTCGGCCGTTGACGTGACCGGATGTCCCTCGACGGTTGCCGGGCGATAGCGCCAATGCGTCTTCACCCATTCGGTTGCGATGCGGTCGAGTTCGGCATAGCCGCTGGAATCTTCGATGTCGGCGGCGGTGATGATTCCGAGCGGCGAGATCGTCAGCTTCAGGCGCACCACGCCTTGATGGCCGAGCCGGCGCGCCATCGGCGGATATGGCGGCTTGGAATGCGTCTCCGTGATGGCCGCCACCTGCGTGGAGGTGAAGAATTGTCCGCTGGGGCCGGTGCTGACGGTTTTGATCGCCGTGGGCCCGGGCTCTTTCTTGATGTCGATCTTCGGCTCGGGCGCGGTCGGCGGTTGCGGCCGGTCGAGCGTGAGATGCGGCGGCGGCGGATCCTGCGGCTTTGCCGGCTGCTCCGGCAGAATGCGCGTGACGACGTCGGGAATGAATTTCTTGTCGAACGTCACATGAAGGCCGAGAACGAGCGCGATGATCGCGCCCGCATGCAGCGCCACCACGATGGCGATGGTGCCGGCGCGCTCGGCGCGCGTCTTGACAGGCGTGTAAACAGATGTGCCCCGAACTTGCATAGTCTCCTCCCGTTGTTGTCCGGCAGGAGCGGCGGCGACTTTATCTGCGCCTTTCCGGCAACGCCGGTTACGCTTGCAATGATGCAAGCATGCGCGCGGCGCGCGCGAAAACGAAAACACGAATGGGTGAGAGCGTCGTCACGAACCACACAAGCTTGTGAGTGCGCGCTGAGAAAAAGTCACTACGCCGCGACCATGCGATCGACTTCGGCGACGATCTCGCGCAGGTGAAAGGGCTTGGAGAGCACCTTCGCCTGCTTGGGCGCGTTCGAGGACGGATGCAGCGCCACCGCCGCGAAGCCCGTGATGAACATGATCTTGAGCGCGCCATCCATTTCGGCCGCGCGCTTGGCGAGCTCGATGCCGTCCATCCCGGGCATGACGATGTCTGTGAGCAGAAGATCGAAGCGGCCATCCTTGAGGCATTCATAGGCCTCGCCGCCATCGCCGAAATCGGTGACGGCATGGCCTGCCTTGACGAGCGCCTGCGCGAGGAACCGGCGCAGCGATTCATCGTCTTCCGCCAGCAGAATCTGGGCCATGGCTCCCCTTCCCCGTGAGACAAGATTAGGCCGAACCGGGGCGAAGCGTAAATGCAGCGCCTTGAAACCCCCTTAAGAGGCGGGCGAAACGCTTGAGCGGGCGCGCCGTTAATGGTCCACTTGGACAGAAAGACAGCGAATCGGCTCACGAGGCATGGTTTCAGGCGAGGACGACGAGGTGCTGGCGGAGCTTGTGGCCGCGCCCTTTTCGCTGGCGCGGCCGGCCGAGCAGCGGGCGCCCTTCGTCTTCGCCTCGCCGCATTCCGGCAGGCTCTATCCGCCGAGCTTCGTGGAGAAGAGCAGGCTCTCGGCCACGAGTCTGAGGCGTTCGGAAGACGCCTTCGTGGAAGAATTGTTTTCGACCGCGGTTGCGCTCGGCGCGCCGTTCATCGCCGCGCGTTTCCCGCGCGCCTATCTCGATGTCAACCGCGCGCCCACCGAGCTCGACACGATGATGTTCGACGGCCAGCTCGATACGGCCGTGGATCAGCCGAGCGCGCGCGTCGCAGCGGGGCTCGGCGTGATCCCGCGCATCGTGCGCGACGGCGCAGAGATCTATCGCGAAAGGCTTTCGCCGCTGGATGCGGATCTGCGCCTTCAACGTCTTTACCGGCCCTATCATGCGCAATTGCTGGAGCTCGTCGAAGAGACGCGCGACGAATTCGGCGCCTGCGTTCTCATCGATTGTCATTCCATGCCGTCGGCGGCGGCGATTCCGGAAATCGTTCTGGGAGATCGCTACGGCACGTCGGCGGTGCCCGCACTCATGCGCCGCGCCGAGATCGCCTTCGAGAGTCACGCCTTCACCGTGCAGCGCAACGTTCCTTACGCGGGCGGTTACACCACGCTCGCCTATGGCAGGCCCGCGCGCGGCATCCACGCCATCCAGATCGAAATCAATCGCGCGGCCTATCTCGACGAGGAACGCATCGTGCCGGGCCCGCGCTTCGCCGATGTGCGCGCGCGCATCGGAGCGGCGCTGGCCGAGCTGATCGCGATCGATCGCGCGCTTCTCATCCCCCATCGCGCCATACCCTGGGCGGCGGAATGAAAAATGGCCGCTCCCGGGGGGCGGGAGCGGCCAAGTTCAGGGAGGAAACGCCCAGGAAGGGCGGCGGCATTACGGAGAGGAAGTCCGCAATGACGCGCTGCAGCAATATGTCAGAACCCATCCCGCAGTGCAACAGAAAAGAGGCGGGCAAATGCGGCATCTAAGCCCATAAAAATAGAGGGTTTCTGCGGGATTTTGGTTGCCTTTGATCCGGGCTGTTCCGCCCATATATTGTGCAGCGCAATAACATCAGACCGATTCCGCGCGTTGTTTCACCAAAAGATTATTGCTTTGCAACAGGACCGTCGCATTCAACAGGCAGGCCTGTGTGTAAAGACGCGTGTGTGATTCGCGGAGCAGTACATGGCCGAGACAGCGTGGTCCGACCGCAAGATTCCCCATCGCCTCCGAAGGCGCCCCGATATCGCCGATTTTCTGCCCCCCGCGCGCAAACTCCATCGCGACACCCACGCTCCCGTCCACCGCGTCCGCCAGCACCGCACGATCTTCATCTCCGACACCCATCTCGGCACGCGCGGCTGCAAGGCGCAGCTTCTCGCCGATTTCCTGGCGCGCAATTCCTGCGAGACGCTCTATCTCGTGGGCGATATCATCGACGGCTGGCGGCTCAAACAGCGCTGGTATTGGCCGGAAGCCCATAGCCGCGTGGTGCAGGAAATCCTGCACAAGATCGATACCGGCACGCGCGTGATCTTCGTGCCCGGCAATCACGACGAAGCCTTCAGGCCCTATTGCGGGCGCGCCATCGCGGGCGTGGAGATCAAGCGCGAGGCGGTCCACCATACGGCCGACGGCAGGCGGCTTCTCGTCATCCATGGCGACCAGTTCGACGGCGTCATCGCCTATGCCCGCTGGCTCGCGCTTCTGGGCGACTGGGCCTATTGCGTGGCCCTCGAAATCAGCGAGGTCCTGAGCTCGGTCCGGCGCGCCTTCGGCCGCCCCTACTGGTCGCTTTCCGCCTATCTCAAGCAGAAGGTGAAAAATGCGGTCGAATATATCTGCCGCTTCGAGGACGCTGTCGCCCGCGAAACCCGCGCGCGCGGCCTCGACGGCGTCGTGTGCGGCCATATTCATCACGCGGCGATCAAGGACATCGGCGGGGTCCTCTACCTCAACGATGGCGACTGGGTTGAAAGCTGCACCGCCCTTGTCGAAAATGGGCGCGGACATCTGGAGATACTCCACTGGGCATCCCCCGCCGCCGAGCCGCGTCCGCTTACCCATACCGCAGGCGCAGCTCCCGTTCCGGCCTGAACCCGCGCACATGAACGACACGCGCGTCGACAGCGATGCCGCGCGCGCGGCCGATGACCTCTACAGGGTCCTGCTCGTCACCGATGCCTGGACGCCGCAAGTCAACGGCGTGGTGCGCACGCTCGAAACGCTGGGAAACGATCTCGCCGCCATGGGACATGAGGTGCGCTACGCCACGCCCGAAGGGCTGATCACGCTGCCGCTTCCCACCTATCCCGAGATTCGCCTGGCACTCTTTCCGCGCAAGAGCCTCGAAAGGATGATCGAGGAATTCGAACCCACCGCGATCCACATCGCCACCGAAGGGCCGGTCGGGCTTTCCGCGCGCGCGATCTGCGTCAAGCGCAACATTCCCTATTCGACATCCTTCCACACGCGCTTTCCCGAATATGTGCGCGCGCGAT
>DATIZS010000274.1:0-3705 GCA_035516955.1 Rhizomicrobium sp. | reverse complement strand
AAGCGCGGCGGCGGCCGTCAATTCGCCATGCGCGCCATTGGTGCGCACCCCGGCGAGTTCGTCGTCGGGATACATGAGCGCCACGCGCGCCTGCTTCATATAAGCGTCGAGCGCTGTTTTCAGGTCGCCGCCCGGAATATCGAATTCATTGGCGAATGCGGGGCCCGCCAGCGCGATCGCGCTGATGCCGGCCAGTACCGCCGCTCTGAAATGTCTCAGCCTCATCTTTCCCCCTCCTCTGCGGCCGGCGTTTCGCGGCCCTTTTCAGAAACCTCGACGCGAATTCAGCGCCCGATGAGGATTTCGTCGTTGTGATAGGTGACCTTCAGCCCCAGAACGTCGCGCGCAACGCGCGCGAAGCGCTCGACATCGTTGACCGGGAACGTCGCGCCGATCGTCCGCTCGGCCGCTGCGGGATCGGTCACGATCAGCTTCACGCGGTTGTAGCGGTTGAATTCAGCCGCCGCGTCGGCGAGCCTTGTGTGCCGGAACACGAGAACGCCGCGACGCCACGTCAGTTCATTGGCCAATTGCGATGGCGACATCTTCTCCATGACCGTCGCATTCGCGGTCGCCACGACCGCGTCGCCGCGCGACAGAAACGCGGCCTGAAGCGGCGTCTTTTCATCCGAGGCTTTGAACGCCACGCGCCCCTGCTCGACGGCGACTTCCAGCCGGCCCTTGTCGCGGCGCACGAGGAAGGCGGTTCCCAGATCCATGATGCGATGATTGCCGACGAAGACGGTGAACGGATGGGCGGCATCGTGTTTCACCTGGAAATAGGCTTCGCCCTTCTCCAGCCAGACCATGCGCCGGTCCGTCGTCATCTGGGCGCGGATCACGGTGTTCGTGTTGAGCTCGACCCTGGTTCCGTCCGCAAAGCCGACGACTTCATGTCCGCCGACAGGTGTCGCGAAGGTGCGCGACTCCGCACGCGGCATCAGGAACTTGCCCGCCGACACGCCGACGACCGCGAGGATTGCAAGCGACGCCGCCACGCCCATGATGACCGGTGCAATGGCGAAGCGTGACGATATCTTCGCTTCGCCCGCGCCGGGCGCGCGAAGCGCGGCGAGGCGGCCGGTGCGCGACCACGCCGCCTCGAGCCGCAAATACGCCACTTCATGACCGGACGACCGGTTGATCCAGGATTCGAACTCGGCTGCGGCCGCGTCGTCCCAATTTCCGAAATGACGGCGCTCGAGCCAGCGCGCGGCCTCGTCCTCGACGGCTGCGACATTCATTTCGATCTCGCGCTCCGAAGCGGTGATGCTCACTTCTGCCTCCTGAGATCGGCCGGTGCGCCATAAAGAATGTCAGCGAGCACGCGCATGCCCTTGGCGATGTGTTCGGTGACCGTGTCTTCGCTGACGCCCATGCGGCTTGCGATCTCGCGCCTCGGCAATTCCTCGATGCGGCCGAGGATCACCGCCTCGCGGCAGCGCGGCGGCAGACGGTCGAGCGCCGATTGCAGATGACGCAGTTCGTCGCGCGCGCTCACCGTACGTTCGGGACCCGGCTCGTCCTTGGCGACATTGAGCGCGTCGAGATCGGCCACCGCCTCGATCGGCACCACGGCCTCGTCGCGGATGCGGTTGATCAGCAGATTGCGCGCGGTTGCGAAGACGAACTGGCGCGGGCGGCGCGGGATTTCCTTCTTCGCCGCATCGAACACGCGCACATAAACTTCCTGCCGGAGATCGGCGATATCGCTTCTGTTGCGCCAGTTATGTTGCAGGTATTGCATCAGAGCGGCCTCCAGCGGCAGCACTTCACGGACAAACCATTCGCGCACGCCGGGCGCACTCATGCCCGCGCCCGACAGATGAGCGTCATGTCGACTGCTGTCCGATATCTCGACCATCCCCTGCGCGCGTCCCGCCTCGTTCAGGGTTGAAGCTTACGCCCTACATATTTGTAGACACGGGGGGCGGGCGCCGCCGGGGTTCGCGCGGGAAATATTTTTGATGCGGCGGTGCAGCATTAATGTGTGCAACGAAGCGGGCGCGTTCATCTCGCCGCCGGAATCGGGGTCAAAGCAGCGCAATCGACAAATGGCGGGAGCGCCGGAATTTGCATTCGCGATCCCGGCGCGTTTCACGCAATGCGGCGGCTAGAACTGATGCTCCAACGGCAGCTCGCCGGCCGCGAGGGCCCATGGATGTTTGCGCTGTTCGTAGACGGAGACGCGCGGCGGCGGAAAATTCGGGTCGGCGAACGCGCCCACCGCAACGGCAATGAATTCCGGCGCTCCGCTGAACTCCCAATAAACGGTCGAACCGCACACCGGACAGAAATGGAAAATGGCCGCCTCGCCGCTGTCGCCGCGCCGCATCCATTGCGTCGTGCGGCCCTCGATCGTCACGAACGCGCGCGGAAACCGAGCCTGAGTCGCGAAAACGCTGCCAGTGCGTTTCTGGCACTCGAGACAATGGCAGATGGATATGCGAACGGCCTCGCCTTCGCATGCGAGGCGAAGCTGTCCGCAACTGCACGACGCGACCCGGCTTGTCATGGCGCATACTCCTCTGGCTCGCGTGGCGAGAACCGAGTTGATTGCCTCGAATGCGGGTTCGGGCCGGAGCCCGCCAAATGCTGGTCGGAGCGGCGGGATTTGAACCCACGACCCCCAGTCCCCCAGACTGGTGCGCTAACCAGGCTGCGCCACGCTCCGTCACCGTTCTGGCGGCATCGCCGCCAAGGGTCGCGGACTATAGGGGGCGGCTCGCGGCCGAGCAACGACATCCGGCACGAATTATCGGCCGAAAACCGCGGGATTTTCGCGCAGTTCGGATGCGCTCCGGTGCGGGCTCAGATCGGCTCCGGCCCGCCGGTGGCGAGCGTCTCGTCGCCCCCTTCATAGGGGTCTTCATCGGGGCCGAGCTGGTCGGAAGGATTGGGCACGTCGAAGCCGGAGGGCGGCAGCGCCTCCAGGAATCCCGCCGCCTTCAATTCGTCGAGGCCCGGCAGATGGCTCACGCTTTCGAGTCCGAAATGCGTGAGGAACGTTTCGGTCGTGCCGTACGTAACGGGGCGGCCGGGCGTGCGCTTGCGCCCGCGGATCTTGACCCAGCCGATCTCCATCAGCACGTCGATGGTTCCCTTCGACAGCATCACGCCGCGGATGTCCTCGATCTCGGCGCGGGTGACGGGCTGATGATAGGCGACGATGGCGAGCGTCTCGATGGCCGCGCGCGAAAGCCGGCGCTGCTCGGGCTTCTCCTTGCGCAAGAGGAAGGCGAGATCGGGCGCGGTGCGGAATTGCCATTTCCCGGCGACGCAGACGAGATTGACGCCGCGATGCTCGTAGATGCGCTGGAGCTCGGCAACGAGCGCCTTCACGTCGGTGCCTTCGGGCAGCGAAAAGGCGAGCGCCTTCTCATCCAGCGGCTCGCCGCTGGCGAAGAGAAGCGCTTCGGTCATGCGCAGGTGTTCGGGGTTGAGCTCCCCGTCGTTCTTCTTTGTTTCGGCCACGTTTTCCATCGCTTGCTTGACATCGGCAAGACGCACTATGCGGGTCATGATACGGCCTCCAATGGGGGCTGACGGTCTTTCACATAGATATCGTCGAAAGGTTTGAGCTGGCGGATTTCGAGCTTGCCGTCGCGGGCGAGCTCAAGGCATGCCAGGAGCGTCGAGGCGATGGCCGAGCGGCGGCGCATGCCCGCGCGCCATTCGAGCGGCAACAGATTGTCGAGCGCGCTC
>DATIZS010000273.1:0-2863 GCA_035516955.1 Rhizomicrobium sp. | reverse complement strand
ACCGCTCCTCTGCTCTTAATGATGCAACCTTTCTCTTAGCTCGCTTGACCACAGTTAGTTTATCTCCGCTTGAATGTTGTATCAATTGGTAAGCAAAATCTTCCCGATATGTCCGCTCGAGGCCATGCGTTCATGGGCGGCTTGCGCCTCGGCCAGCGGATAGATGCGATCGATCACCGGCTTGATCCTGCCGTCCTCGATCAGCGGCCAGACATGGGCGGCGAGCGCGTCGCGGATCGCGCCCTTCTCGGCGTTCGTCCGCGTGCGCAGAGTCGTGGCGAGAAGCGACAATCGCTTCATCAGCATAGGCGCGAAATTCACAGTCGCGCTCATGCCGCTCATATAGGCGATGTTGACGATGCGGCCCCACACCGCCGCGGCGCTCATGTTCTTCTGGATGTAATCGCCGCCCACCATGTCGAGGATCACATCCACGCCGCGCCCGCCGGTTTCCTTTTTCACCACATCGACGAAATCTTCCTCGCGGTAATTGATCGCGCGCGCCGCACCCAGCGCGACGCAAGCCTCGCATTTGTCCTTGCTGCCGGCGGTCGTGAAGACGCGATAGCCTTTCGCCGCCAGCATCTGGATCGCCGCCGTGCCGATGCCGCTCGATCCGCCATGAACGAGCACGGTCTCGCCCGGCTTCAGCCGCGCGGTATCCATCAGATTCGTCCAGACGGTGAAATGGACTTCCGGCAGCGCCGCGGCTTCGATCAGGCTGACGCCCGAAGGGATCGGCAGAAGGCATTCCTGCGCGACGGCGGCATAGTCGGCATAGCCGCCGCCCGCGAGCAGCGCGCAGACCTCGTCGCCCGCCCGCCACTCGGTCACGCCGGGCCCCACCTTTTCGATCGTGCCGGAGATTTCGAGGCCGAGCGTTGCCGGCGCGCCGGGGGGCGGCGGATAGGCGCCCGCGGCCTGCGCCAGATCGGCCCGGTTGACGCCCGCCGCCGCCACGTTGACCAGCACTTCGCCCGCTCCGGCCACGGGCTTTTCGATATCGGCGAGCACGAGTTTGGAGCCGGATTCGGCAATGACGGCTTTCATGGAATGCTTGATGAAAAGGGCTGCTTTGCGGGACACTAGAGCAAAGGACACCGCCATGGCTATCGATCCCGAGGAACTGCTCCCCCGCAAGAAAGCGCCCGAGTTCGCGCTGGGCCAGGACCTTTCGGCGCTCTCCGAATTCGAGCTCGCCCGGCGCATCGAAGCGATGGAGGCCGAGATCGCGCGCTGCCGCGAGGCGATCGCGGCGCGGCAAGCGACGAAATCGGCGGCGGACTCTTTTTTCCGCAAATCGTAAACGCGGCGCGTGTGTAAACTTTTGACGGCGTGGGGCGCGCGCGTTTGCGTGCGGCCGCAACAAACATTAACGGGCCGGAATTCGGGAAATTCGCGGGCATATCGAAGTTAATTCGCGCGCGCCGCAAAATTTCACAAGCTCGCTCGCGCATTTGCGCCCGCACCATTCGCCCGGCCGAGCGAACTGGTTTACGAAAAATGCGCGCATTCTGTGACTTGTTTTGCTCACGCAAATTGCTAGCCTTCGCTCCGGCTGGAGTTCGAGGGGGGAACGATGCAAGCGCCGGAAGACGAGAACTTGTACGATCTCACGTTACAGACATTCACCGGCTCGGCGCTTTTCGAGCGCACCTTCGACGAAGGCATGTCGCTCGTCGAGGAGACCGCGCGCTATCTCGATGGCAAGGGCCGCGCCGAATCCCGCGAGCTTCCGCGCAAGGCGGCCCTTCTCTATGCCGGCGAAAGCATGCGCGTCACCACGCGGCTGATGCAGGCGGCGAGCTGGCTTCTGGTGCAGCGCGCCGTCCACGAAGGCGACATGGAAGCCGAACAGGCGGCATCCGAACGCTATCGGCTGGGCTCGAAGGAAATCTGTTTCGGCGGGCGCGGGCGCGACACCGAAATCCTCCCCAAGACTCTGCAGGATCTGCTGGCGCGCTCCGACAATCTCTACCGGCGCATCGCGCGGCTGGATGATGTGCTCTTCGGCGCCGGCAAGGCGCTCAAGGGCCCGGCCGTGCAGGCCCATCTCGACCGGCTGAAGCAGGCCTTCGGCGGCGAGAACTAGGCTTTCATTCTCAGCCACGCATTCGTCATGGCCCGGTCCGAGCGGAAGCGAGGATTTCCGGGCCATCCATTTTTTGCGCTGAAAATTGGATCACCCTTCGCTTCGCTCAGGGCCGGGTGACGACGGAAATTGGGTGATGTGCCGGAAAGGCCGTCTCAGCCCTTCACATATTCCTTGAAGCGCTTGTTGAAGCGCGTCAGCCGCCCGCCGCGGTCGATGAGCTGCTGCTGGCCGCCCGTCCAGGCCGGGTGGGTGGTGGGGTCGATGTCGAGCGTCAGCTTCTGGCCTTCCTCGCCCCAGGTCGAGCGCGTGCGATAGGTCGTCCCGTCGTTCAGGACGACGTTCACGAAATGGTAGTTGGGATGGATGCCCTTTTTCATGGAAAGACGGCCTTTTTCGCTGTCGAAGCCGGGCCTTATAGGCGCCTCGTGGCCCCCTGACAAGCAGGCCAGCGGCGATAGGCCCCGGTCCCAGGAAAGGGCCACTGGGCTATAGGTCCAAGGGTCGTGGAGCAGGCGAAGCGCGTGGCCGAGAGCGGCGAGGAATTCGCAAACGAAATCCAGCGGGTGGCGGCGGGCCGGACGAAAAGCCGGTCGGTCCGGCCGCTGCGCCGGCTTGCGCCGTTCCTCGTGCCCTATCGCTGGTACATGGCGGCGGCGGGGTTGGCGCTCGTCTGTTCGTCGGCCGCCTCGCTGTCGGTGCCCTTGGCCGCGCGGCGCATGATCGATTTCGGATTCGTGGCCGGCCATCCCCAGCTCATCGGCCGCTATT
>DATIZS010000272.1:0-6629 GCA_035516955.1 Rhizomicrobium sp. | reverse complement strand
TGGCGGGTTTCGAAATCGATCGTCGCGGCGGCGTGTTTCGCGCCGCAGATTTGCATCGACCAGGACGGCAATGCCGCGGTTCTCGCCGCCGATTACGACGGTGCGCTTTGGCGCGCCGCCTGGTCGCGCGCGCATGGCTGGTCGCAAGCCCGCAAAGTCGCGCATGCCAAGGCGCCGAATGTTTCGCCGCTTTTTTCCCAGACCGGCTACGGCAGCGGCGGTATGATCGCCGCGGCCCGCAGCGCCAACGGGCGCATGCCCTATCTGTTCGCCGTCATCGAGGACGACCGCAAAGGGCGCGCCGCCCTCCATGCCGCAGTGCTGGGCGATGATCGCGCGCTCGATCCGTCCTTGCCGGTTGCGGTTGCGTTGTCGGGCAAGACGCTCGGCGTGGAGATCCGCTTGCGCGCCCTGCGCGGGCGCGATCTCGGCCAGGCAGGGCGAAGCTGGCTCGCCATCATTCCCGCCGAAGCGGGCCGCGCGCTCAAGATCGCGTTCGAGGCATCGGCGAAAGGTCTTGTCGCGCGAGCCTATTGGCTCGAGCGCGATGGCAGCCATGTCGCGGTGCCGGCAAGCGTCAATGCCGAAATCCACGATGCATTCTCGCCCGGCGAGGCGGGCATTCTGCGCGGAACGATCGAATTCGCGGAGACACCCGCCGCGCTGAACGTGAAGAACGCCTGGGCCGAAATCTACGACGGCGGCATCCTTACCGATATCGCGCCTTTCGAGCCGGAAACCGCCGCCACCATGGCGCTCGATCCCGCGCGCATCGCTTCGACCTTCAAACGCATGGTCTGAAACAAAAGGGGCGCCTGCCTTGGCAGACGCCCCAGTCTGGCGAACAAGCGCCGGGGAGATTATGCGTGGATCGTTTCACCGTGGAGGTTGATGTCGAGACCCTCGACTTCGACCTCGCGGCTGACGCGGATGCCGATCACGATGTCGATCACCTTCAGGATGATGAAGGTGCCGATGCCGCAATAGATGAACACCGCGGCCACATCGACGAACTGGACCCACATCTGGTGGAAATTGCCGTCGAACAGCCAGCCATGGGCCGAGGAGTTGATCGCGTTCTTGGCAAGGGCGCCGGTCAGGAAGGCGCCGAGCGCGCCGCCCACGCCGTGCACGCCCCAAGTGTCGAGCGCGTCGTCATAGCCGAGCCACTTCTTCACCCACACGCTCGCGATGTAGCAGACCACGCCCGCCGACACGCCGACGACGAGGCCGCCGAAGCCGTCCACGAAGCCCGAGGCCGGCGTGATGGCGACAAGGCCCGCCACCGCGCCCGAGATCATGCCGAGCACCGAAGGCTTGCCCGACACGATCCATTCCGAGCACATCCAGCCCATGGCCGCCGCAGCCGTTGCGATCTGCGTCGCCGCGGCCGCCATGCCGGCATTGTAGCCTGCCGTCACGGCCGAACCGGCGTTGAAGCCGAACCAGCCGACCCAGAGCAGCGAGGCGCCGATCAGCGCGAAGAGCAGGTTATGCGGCGCCATGTTCTCGCTGCCGTAACCCACGCGCTTTCCGAGCATGAGACAGGCCACGAGACCCGCGGTACCCGCGTTCAGATGCACGACGGTTCCGCCCGCATAGTCGAGCGCGCCCATGGAGCCCAGCCAGCCGCCGCCCCACACCCAATGGGCGATCGGGCAGTAGATGAGCAGAAGCCACAGCGCCATGAACCACATGAAGGCCGAAAACTTCATGCGGTCCGCGATCGCGCCGGCGATCAGCGCCGGTGTGATGATCGCGAAGGTCATCTGGAAGAACATGTAGACCGATTCCGGAATCGTTCCCGCCAGCGGATTGATGCTGTTCAAGCCCATGTTGAAGAGCATGAACTGGTTGAAGCTGCCGATGAACTTGTTGATCTCGGCATCGGGACTGGTGGTGAACGCCACCGAATAGCCGATCACCATCCACAGGACCGTGATGATGCAGGTGGCGCCGAAACTTTGCGCCGCGGTGGCGAGGATGTTCTTCTTGCGCACCATGCCGGCATAGAACAGCGCAAGACCCGGAATGGTCATCATAAGAACGAGCGCGCTCGACGTGATCATCCACGCCGTGTCGCCCGAATTCAGCGGATCGGTTGCAGCGAACGCCGCGCCCGTGCTGGCGATCAGCGCGGCAGCACCTGCCGCCAACGCCAATCCCATTTTCTTGTAATCGAGAATTTTCATCTTGTTACCCCTTGTTGCCCCTTTGCGTGGCGCCCACGTCACAACGCGTCGCCGTCGGTTTCGCCGGTGCGGATGCGCAGCGCCTGGTCGAGCGGAACGACGAAGATCTTCCCGTCGCCGATCTGGCCCGTCTTGGCCTTGCCCGCGATGGCGTCCACCACCGCGTCGGCCATTTCGCTTTTCACCGCTATTTCGATCTTGATCTTGGGCAGGAAGTTCACGGCGTATTCGGCGCCGCGATAGATTTCCGTCTGCCCCTTTTGCCGCCCGTAGCCTTTGACTTCGGTGACCGTCATGCCCTGCACGCCGATGGCGGAGAGGGCTTCGCGGACCTCGTCGAGCTTGAACGGCTTGATTATCGCCGTGATGAGCTTCATCGCTGTTCCTTCCGTTTGAATCGCCACGGCTGCCCGGCCGCGCGTTAACACTTCATCAAGAACCGTGCCGGGTTTTGGGAAACTGGTAAGCTATTGGATATACGGGTGTTTCTATGAATCTGGGGATAGTGTGGCGCCATGGTTTGCACATATTTTGTGCAGCGCATCCGATCTGCATGAAATCTAATCAGAAGCTGGCTAAGGTTGAGTCATGAGGCATGAAGCGGATGTGATTGTCGGCGGCGGGGGCATGGTGGGCCTGACGCTGGCGTTCGCTCTCGCCGGCGGCGGGCTGAAGGTGATGGTCGCCGATCCGCTGCCGCCCGAAGCCGCGCTCGATGCGAAATTCGACGGCCGCGTGAGCGCGCTTTCCTATTCTTCGGTGCGCATGCTTCAGGCGCTGGGGTTGTGGGACGATCTCGCAGCCGAGGCGCAACCGATCAACGACATCCTCGTCACCGATGCGGGGCTGGATAAGAAGCCGTCGCCCTTTTCGCTGCATTTCGATTCGCGCGAGATCGGCCAGCCCATGGGCCACATCGCGGAGAACCGCCATATCCGCCGCGCGCTGCATGCGGGCGCCGCGCGGGAAGCGAATTTAACGGGCGTCATCGCGGCGATGACGAATCTCGAAAACGTTCCGGGCGGAATTCTCGCCACGCTTTCGAACGGCGATACCGTTCAGGCGCGGCTCGCGGTCGCCGCCGACGGGCGCGAATCGCCCATGCGCGAGAAGATGGGCATCGGCACGATCCAATGGTCCTATCCGCAATGGGGGATCGTGGCGACGGTCGAGCATGAATTTCCGCACAATGGCACCGCTTACGAACATTTCCTGCCGTCGGGCCCGTTCGCAATTCTTCCTATGACAGGAAACCGTTCATCGCTTGTCTGGACCGAACGCGAAGACCTCGCGCCCGCCGTGATGAAATTGCCCGACGAACAATTCGATGCGGAAATCTCGCGCCGCTTCGGCGCGCATCTGGGTGCGACGAAAGCCGCGGGCCCGCGCTGGTCCTATCCGCTGAAATTCCATCTGGCGCGCGCTTACGTGAAACCGCGTTTTGCGCTGGCCGGCGATGCCGCCCACGGTATCCATCCGATCGCGGGGCAGGGTCTCAATCTCGGATTCAAGGATGCGGCAGCCCTGGCCGAAACCGTACTCGATAGCGCGCGCATCGGCCTCGATATCGGCGGCATCGATACGCTGAAGCGCTACGAACGCTGGCGCCGGTTCGATTCCTTCACGCTCGCCGCTTCCACCGATGCTTTGAATCGTCTCTTTTCGAACGACATCGCGCCGCTCCGCATCGCCCGCGACATCGGCATCGGCGTGGTGGATTCGATTCCGCCGCTGCGCCGCTTCTTCATGCGCCACGCCGGCGGCGATATCGGCAAACTGCCGCGATTGATGAAGGGCGAGGCGGCTTAGTTCAGCTTCTCTTTCCTGCGCTCCGCCAGTGCCTTGGGCAGCTCGACATAGAATTCGCGCGCTTTCGCCAGCACGGCCTCGTTGCGCGCGTCTTCGGCGTCGTCGCGCGTCAGGAAGGTTTCGCCCTCGAACAAATAGCGCGTCACCTTCTCGCCCGTGCGTTCATCCGAAGCCGCGAATTCGCTCACCTCTTCCACCTGTTCCTCGGCCAGCATCAGCGTGTGCTTGAAATGGGCGTGGCGGTCCTTGCGGTCGAGCGCCTCCTGATGGCGGCGCGCGATATTCTTCTCGTCGAAGCGGCGCAAGGCGGCCTGAATGCGCGGAAAGTACGCATAGATAATGAGCCCCGCCAGCACCAGACCCGCCATGGAAAGCAAATCGCGCATGCCGGCTATTATAGCGCAGCGTGACCGCGATTGAGATATTCCGCGCTCTGCATTTCGGTCAGGCGCGAAGCGGTGCGGCGGAAGGCGTCGGCCCCGTCGCCCGCCGGATAGAGCGCGCCCGGAGGCGCTGCCGCGGAACAGACGAGCTTGGTGCCGCAATCGTAAAGCGTGTCGATCAAAACGATGAAGCGGCGCGCCTCGTCGCGTCTGGCGGGCGACAGAACGGGAATATCGTCGATCAGCAATGTATGGAACGCGCGCGCGACGGCGAGATAATCCGCCGCCGCCAAGGGCTGCGCGCAAAGGTCGGCGAAGGAGAACCGCGCCACGCCGTTCGCGGCTTGCGGCACCTGCAATTTGCGCCCCAGCACTTCCAGCGCCGCGGGTTGCCCGCGCTCGCAATCGGCCAGCCGCCGCCACGCCGCATCCATTTTCGCATCCGCTTCCGGCCCAAGCGGCGTGATGTAGATATCGAGCCCCGCCATGCGCTGCATGCGGTAATCCTGCGGCCCGTTCACTTCCACGATTGCGAGTTTTTCTCCGATCAGCGCGATGAAAGGTAGGAACAATTGCCGGTTGATCCCGCCTTCGTAGAGATGTTTGGGCGCGGTGTTGGAGGTGGCGACGATCACCACGCCCAGATCGAAGAGCTGCTGGAAGAGGCGCCCCAATATCATCGCATCGGCCACATCAGTCACCTGGAATTCGTCGAAACAGAGAAGCGTCGCGTCATTCGCCACCATGCGCGCGACGGACGCGATCTCCTCGCCGCCGCCATTGCGGCGCAGTTCGTGGATGCGCGCATGGGTTTCCACCATGAAGGCGTTGAAATGCACGCGGCGCTTTTTCGCGGCCGGCGCTTTTTCGAAGAACAAATCCATCAGCATGGATTTGCCGCGCCCCACATCGCCCCAGATGTAAAGCCCGCGCGGCGGTTTCGATTTTAAGAAAAATCCCTTGCCGGGGCGATAGCGCTTCAATGCGCGGGCGAGCGCGTGCAGCTTGTCGGCCGCGCGGGCCTGCGCCTCGTCGAGCTTGAGCCCTTGCGTCTGCAGCATCAGGGCTCGCGGGGGCAAAGCGCCCAATAATCGAAATCGAGGATCACGGAATCGGGGAATTTTCCTTCCGCGTCCTTGTCCGGGAATTCCGCGCAAGGCTGGTTCTTGGTCGCGACAAGCCGAAGCCGCAGCGCGCCGCGATCCTTCGCGATCTCCGCCTTGTCGATCACCTGCGACCACGCAAACACGGTGTCGCCGGAAAAGAGCGGATTGACGTGCCGCCCGCCATTGATGGCCGCGAGTTTCACCGCATTGCCGAGCCCGTTGAAGGAAAGCGCGCGCGCCAGGCTGATGACATGGCCGCCATAGATCAGGCGTTTGCCGAAGCGGCCTCTGCCTTCGGTATATTGGTTGAAATGCACGCGCGCGGTGTTTTGATACGCCCTCGTCGCCATCATGTGTTCGGCTTCTTCCACCGTCATGCCGTCCACATGATCGATCTTTTCGCCGATATTGTAGTCTTCCCAGAGATATTTGCTGCCCGAAGCGGCGGTGTCGAATTTCGAGAAATCGCACTCGAATTCCGCGAAATGATCCGGCGAAACGGCATCGGCGAGCTTCGGCACTTTCGCATCGCCCGCGGGCACGTTCTGGTCGCGCTTCCTGACCATCACCCAGCGCACATAGGAAAGAACCTTTTCGCCCGTTTCGTCGGAGCCCTCGGTGCGGACGTAAACAACGCCCGTCTGCTTGTTGGAATTTTCCTTGAGGCCGATCACTTGGGAAACGGAAGACAGCGTTGCGCCCGGGTAAACCGGTTTGAGGAACACGCCTTCGGCATAACCGAGATTGGCCACCGCATTCAGCGAAATATCCGGAACGGTCTTGCCGAAGACAGTGTGGAAGACGAGCAGATCGTCCATCGGCGAACGCGGCAATCCCATCGCTTGCGCGAAACTGTCCGCCGATTGCAGCGCAAAGCGCGAGCCGTAAAGCGCGGTGTAAAGCGCCGCATCGCCCGTCGTCAGCGTGCGCGGCGTGGCGTGGACGAGTTTTTGCCCGAGCTTGAAATCCTCGAAGAAATTTCCAGCTTCGGTTTTCATGGCGTCGCCAGCGCCGCAATCGCGTCTGCGAGCTCCACGGTGCCGCGCGCGATTTCTGCATGCAGCAATTCGACCATGCGCCCGTCCAGCGAAATTGCGCCTTTGCCCTTGTTTTCCGGCAATTCGAACGCGGCGATCACT
>DATIZS010000271.1:0-4969 GCA_035516955.1 Rhizomicrobium sp. | reverse complement strand
GAGGCCGAGCGCGCCGCCCGTGAGCATCTCGAGCTGCGAGGTGCCGCCGCTCGATGCGATGCCGTAAAGGAAAAGCACGACCTCGGATCCTTCGCGCAACACCGCCACGCCGACCACGATCGCGAGCGCCGTCATCGGGCGGTCGCCGGCCGAAACGGACGCGCCCACCATCTTCATTTCGCGCGCCATGGCGCGGCCATGGCCCGCCATCCAGACATTGTGCCAGGTGAGCATGACGACGGCGAGGAGAAGGATCGTGGCGTCGAACAATTCCTGTCCCGAACCGGCGAAGAGCGACGACAATTCGCCCGCGAACGCCGCAACCAGGCAGGCGCCCGCAATGCCGCCCAGCACGCCATAACTCACCCACAATCCCCGGCGCGGCACGCCCTTCGTCGCGGCCATCACGATGCCGACGATCAATCCCGCCTCAATGACTTCGCGAAAGACGATGAGAAGCGTCGCCAGCATGATCTACTCCGCGATCACGACGCCTTGCGCCGTCTCGGCATGGAACTCGCCCATGAAGGGATAGCGCCCCGGCGCCAGCGGACGCAGGCGCACATCGCCCGTGCTGTGTCCCGGCACGACCTTTTCCACCTTGAGCGAAGAGGAATCGAATTCGTCTGCCGTGTCGTCGTCATTTGTCAGGCGGATCACATTGGGCTGGTTCGCCGGGACATGGATCTCGGCGGGCGTGAATTTGTGATCCTTCAGCCGAAGCGGAATGGGCCCGGATTCCTTGCCGCAGGCCGGCACCGCCAGCACGAGCAAAAGCCCTGCGCCCAGCATGGCAATACGCTTCACCGGATTCCTCATGGAGCCGTAGTCTCGAATATCTCCAGATTCAATAATGCAACTCAGTCGCAATTACAAGGGTGACCAGATGACGCGGGCGTCAGAAATTGAGCCAGACGGCCATCGAGGCTCCGGCTTCGACCAGCGAATTCTGGCCGGCGGGCGAGACGAATGCCCCGCTCTGCAGATAGAGCCGGTGGCTGAAGCGGGTGACGGTGGAGAATTCGATCTTGTGCTGGCGATAATACTGGTAGGGCGGGCGCGCATTGCCCATGGCGACGATGTTGAAGCTCTGCAGCATAAGCCAGGTGCGCCAATTGAGCCGGTAGCCGAGCGTCACGTCGACGGGGATTTCGTCGGCGCGGGGACCCGCGATCCAGCGATAGCCGCCTTCGATGTCGAGATAGCCGTTGCGGTGGAAGAGCCGGAAATTGGTTCCGTAGAGCAGCCGCGATTCGAGCTGGCGTCCGGCGGCGCCGTCCCGCGACACGCTCATGGCGTAGGCGCCCGCGCTCTTGGCCACGAACTCCGCCGACAACACGCCGAAGCTGTGCATCAGCCGCAACCGCACGCCGCCCGCCCCTGCCCAATCATTGTCGCTGTGCACGCGGCCGAAGAGCTCGGTGCGCGCATGGGCGAATTCGGGCCGGGCGATGAGGGTGAGCCAGTTGTTCCAGCCATATTCGATATCGGCATTCGTCAGCGATTTTTCGAAATCGAGCGGCAGGCTGGCCGTGCTTTTGGAATCGTAGCCGGATTTGGCCTGGCTCCAGATCGTCTGGACGATGACCTGCATGTGCCCGCGCGGCATGGTCCAGGCGCCGGCACGAGCGGCATTCGGCATGAGCAACAGCAGAAGCGCGACGGCGCGCTTCACAACAGGCTCCAGGCCTGCGCAAGCGCCGCGACCGCCGGCATGAACAGCACAAGCACGACGAGACCGGCCAATCGCCCGACGCTCTCGCCTTTGCGGCAGAGACAAATCAAGGCCGACGCAAGTATGGCTGCGATCAGCCCAACGATGGGAACGAGAAATTGGAGGCCCGCGAGCAACGCGCCCAGCAGGATGACAACGCGCGGATCGTCGCGTCCCGCCACGGCTGTTGCGATACCGTTCATGGCGCGCACATTTTGGATGTGCCGTGGCGCGTCTTTTCCCAATGCCATGGCCGTGTGAAGAGCTGGATCAGGCCGCGATAGGCGGCGAGCGAAATCAGAAGCCAGTAGACCGGCGCGGCGAGGCCGAGCGGCGCAAGTGCAAGCCAGCCGCGGCGATAGGGCCCGAGCATGGCGAGATAGGTGAAAAGCGCATTGCCGATAAAAAGGCTCAAGGCCGGAAGCGGCAGATGCGCGCCGAGTTCGGGCAAATGCGGCGCGCCCGGCACCCAAGGCAGAAGCGACAACGCCCACAGAATGGGGCTCGCAAGCGCGGTCGCGATCGTGCCGCCGATGAAAAGCTGAAAGCAGAAGAAGCCTTTGACCTTCGCGTTGCGCAAAAGGCCGGTGGGCGAACGCATATGCACGAGCCAGGTCTGCATATAGCCCTTCATCCAGCGCGAGCGCTGACGCAGCCAATTGGCAAGACCGGTGGTCGCTTCCTCGAAGGTGGTGGAGTCGAGGGTAGCGACGCGATAGCCCATTTGCGCGAGGCGAATGCCGAGATCGGCGTCTTCGGTGACGTTGTAGGGATCCCAGCCATGGATGGCGCGAAGTGCCGCCGTGCGGAAATGGTTCGACGTGCCGCCGAGCGGCATGGGAACACCGAGGCGTTCGAGGCCGGGCAGCAGGAAATCGAACCACAACGCGTAATCGAGCGCGAACATCGCCGTCAGCCAGTTCTCGGTGGCGTTATAAAAATTGAGCCGCGCCTGCAGGCAGGCGATCTCGGGCGCGCCCGCGCGGAACGCCGCGACCGATTTCCTCAACTGATCCGGTTCGGGGCGATCCTCGGCGTCATAGATGACCAGAAACTCACCGCGCGCGAATTGCAGCGCATAATTGCAGGCCTTGGGCTTGGTGCGCGGTTCGCTCGCCGGAACGCGGACGATCTCGAAGCAATCCGCCAGCGCGAGCCTTTCGGCGGCGGCGATGGTTTCTTCGTCGTCGGATTCGAGGATGAGTTTGATGTCGAGCTTCTCGCGCGGATAATCGAGCGCGCCGAGTGCCGCGGCGAGCGCGGGAAGCACATTGGCTTCGCGATAAAGCGGCACGAGGATCGTATAGAGCGGAAGATCGTCGTCCCTCTCCAGCAAGGTTGCCGCTTTCGGCATCTCGCCCGCACCGATCCAGACGAGCAGCGCGCGGAAAATCGCATTCGCCAGATAGGCGGCGGCACAGAGGATCACGAGCGATGCGCCGACAATGATTGGCGCCGCGAAATAGAACGCCGCGATCGCCAGCGGAATGGCGAGAAGGACCGCGCCCTGCCCCTTCGTGACGGTTTTTTCGGCGGAGAATTCCGGCCGCGCATGTTTCAGCGCACAAATGCTGCGCTCCAGCAGCGCGTCGCCGAAGCGCGATTCGATGTGATCGATGAGTTCCTGCTTCGCCATGAAGAACGGCAATGCAGAGGCGCCGAACGCCGCGCGAATTCGCGCGATATTGGCCGGGCTCGTGTCGGACGTGGCGACGGCGAGCCGCTTTCCCTTCTTGCGCCAGGGAAGGATGAGATGAGCGAGGTAGAGATCGAGGTTTTCCGCGTGGGCCACGGACGGATCGGGCGCGGCCAATATTTGCCGGCAATTGACAAGTGCCCGACCGTGCATCGACCGCCCCAATGCAACTGAGAACACGGCAATATTCGCGAGCCGCATCCCGGGATGCGGCGCCGTCGAATACGGGAATTGGAATTGGCTTTACTTCGGCTGCCCCGCTCAACCTGTGGTTAGGAAACAATGAATATTGGGGTTTGGTTGTGCAATAGCGGTCGATTCAGCCGGAAGTTGAGCGGACCACGATCCGGTTCACACGACGTCTGTCAGTGGGCGGCGGTTTTCTTCTTCGCCGGGTCTTCGAGCGGAATATTTCCGGCGCGCGAAAGCCGGTCCGCCTGCTCGCGCAGTTGCGGATCGTTTCTTTGCTGTTCGGTGATCTGGCGCCCCAGCGCGACGACCGTGGGGATTTCGTCGTCGGCCAGTTCCTTCATGCGCTGTTTGCGCGCGAACGCCTTTTCGATGAAGGGCGCGAGTTCTTCCATCTTGCGCTTGCTGCGTCCGTCTTCGCGCTCGTGGAATTCGCCCATCACGTCCTGCGCGAACAATTCCAGCGCCTCGCAGATATGTTCGTGCCTGTTGCGCCCGCCCTGCTGGATGAAGGCGACCTGATCGACGCCGCTCTCGGCGAATTTGCGCAAATGCGCGCGTAAGTGATCGGGCGTGCCGATGCCGGCGGAGCCGGCATTTTCCGGCATCGCATCCTTCACCGTTTCGAATGTTTTCCAGATGTCGGTGCGGCCCGGTTTGTGTTCGCCGAAAATATAATGGTGCCCGAGCGCGTAGCCGAAGAATTTGAAACCATCGAGCCCGCGGCGGCGCGCTTCTTCCGCGTTCTTGTGCACCGAAAATCCGGTGACCATGCAGATGTTCGGATTCACCGCATGACCGATCGGCACGCATTCCTCCTTGAGGATGCGGTAATAATCGTCGACCCAGTGCTTGGCTTCCGCCGGATCGACGAAGGCGAAGGTGAGCGCGCCGATGCCGAGTTTCGCCGCGAGCTTGATCGTCTCGCGGTTGGAACACGCCACCCACACCGGCGGATGCGGCCGCTGCACCGGCTTGGGCACGATGTTGCGGCAAGGCATTTCGAAATATTGCCCCTTGAATCCGGGATAGGGATTCATCGCCAGCATATTGAGGCATTGCTCGGTCGTCTCGCGCCACATCGCGCGCTTTTCGGCCACCGGCACGCGATAGCCGCCGAGTTCCAGCGCCGCCGAAGACTCGCCCGTGCCGAATTCGACGCGGCCATTGGACACGAGATCGAGCGTCGCGATGCGCTCGGCCACACGCGCGGGGTGATTGTAGCCCGGCGGCATCAGCACGATGCCGTGACCGAGCCGGATGCGCTTGGTGCGCTGCGAGCATGCGGCGAGGAAAACCTCGGGCGCGGAAGAATGCGAATATTCCTCCAGGAAATGATGCTCCACTTCCCACGCATGATCGATGCCGAG
>DATIZS010000270.1:0-2992 GCA_035516955.1 Rhizomicrobium sp. | reverse complement strand
AACACGGAGGTCAGGTTGATCTTCGCCTTCAGTCCCAATCCGGTGCGCACCGCCTGCTCGACGCAATACTTATTGATGACGGGCAGCATGCCCGGCATCGCCGCATCGACGAAGCTGACCTGTTCGTTGGGCTCGGCGCCGAATTTGGTGGCGGCGCCCGAGAACAATTTCGACTCGGAAAGCACCTGGGCATGGACCTCCATGCCGATCACGACTTCCCATTCGCCGGTCGCGCCTTTGATGAGTTTGCTCATGGCGCGCTCCACCAGCGCGCGGGTTTCGCGGTGAAGTTGGCGGCGGTTTCGATGGCGCGGCCGGCGCGCAAAACGGTTTTCTCGTCAAAGGCTTTGCCGATGATCTGAAGGCCGAGCGGAAGTCCATCCGCCGTCAATCCGGCGGGAACGGCGAGGCCGGGAAGTCCCGCCAAATTCACTGTCACGGTGAACACGTCGTTCAAATACATCGCCACCGGATCGGAGGTCTTGGCGCCGAGCGTGAAGGCGGGGCCAGGTGTTGCCGGTGTCAGCAGCACGTCGCAGCGCCCGAAAGCCTGTTCGAAATCGCGCTTGATGAGCGTGCGGATTTTCTGCGCACGCGCGTAATAGGCGTCGTAATAGCCGGCCGACAGCACATAGGTGCCGATCAGAATGCGCCGCTGCACCTCCGGCCCGAAGCCTTCGGCGCGCGACTTCTCATAGAGATCGATGATGTCGCGCGCGCCTTCCGCCCGATGGCCATAGCGCACGCCGTCATAGCGCGCCAGATTCGAGGAGGCCTCCGCCGGCGCCACTATATAATAAGCCGGCAGCGCATATTTGGTGTGGGGCAGCGAAACCTCGACGATCTCCGCGCCTTGCGCCTTCAGCCATTCCGCACCCTTGGCCCACAGCGCATCGATTTCCGGCGGCGCGCCGTCGATGCGGTATTCCTTCGGAATGCCGACGCGCAGGCCCTTTACGCCGGTTTCGAGTGTCGCTTCGTAATCGGGCACCGGCAGATCGACCGACGTGGAATCGAGCGGATCGACGCTCGCCATCTGCTTCAGCAGGATCGCCGCGTCGCGCACATTGCGCGTCATCGGTCCGGCCTGATCGAGCGAGGATGCGAACGCGACGATGCCGAGCCGCGAACATCTTCCGTAAGTGGGCTTGAGGCCGACCGTTCCCGTCACCGCCGCGGGCTGGCGGATGGAGCCGCCGGTGTCGGTGCCCGTTGCGGCGATGCACAGATGCGCCGCCACCGCGCTCGCCGAGCCGCCGGACGAACCGCCCGGCACGAAATTCTCGTTGGAGCCGCTGGCGCGCCACGGATTGAACACCGGCCTGAACGCGCTCGTTTCGTTGGACGAGCCCATGGCGAATTCGTCCATATTGGTCTTGCCGAGCATCACCGCGCCCGCGTTCCACAAATTCTGCGTCACGGTGGATTCGTAAGGCGGCACGAAATTGGACAGGATATTGCTGCCCGCCGTCGTGCGCACGCCTTTGGTGCAGAACAGATCCTTGATCGCGAGCGGCACGCCTTCCAGCGCGCGGCCCTCGCCTTTGGCGATGCGCGCATCCGATTCCGCCGCCATCGCTTGCGCTTTTTCCGGCGTTTCGGTGACGAAGGCGTTGAGCGCGCGGCCCGCTTCGATCGCTTTCGAGAACGCGGCGGTCAATTCGCGCGACGAGATCTTCTTCGACACCAACGCTTCGCGCGCATCGGCCAAGGTGAAATCGGTGGGGCTTGCGGGCAGCATCACTCCACCACCTTCGGCACGACGAAAAAGCCTTCCTCGCTCTGCGGCGCATTGGCGGTGATCGCCGCCGCATCGCCGCCCGCCGTCACTTTATCCTCGCGCATCTTCAGCCGCTGCTCGACCACGCTGGTCATGGGAGCCACGCCTTCGACATCGACCTCTTTCAATTGCTCGACCCAGGCGAGGATCTGGTTCAGCTCATTGACCATGGGCTCGACGCGCTCGTGCCGGATGGCGAGGCGGGAAAGCCGGGCAATCCGGCGGACGGTGTCCTTGTCCACTGACATGGCGGTTCGTGCTAAGGATTCCGCGGGACCTCTACCAACCGGGCCGGAGACTGGCAAGTTGCGGATATCGGCGATCGACCATGTGCAGATGACCGTGCCCCGCGCGCTGGAGGCGGAATGCCTCGCCTTCTACCGCGAGGTCCTGGGATTGGCGGAGATTGCGAAGCCCGAGGAATTGCGCGCCCGCGGCGGCGCATGGTTCCAGGTGGGCGCGATCCAGTTCCATATCGGCGTCGATCCGGAAGCCTCGCCCAAGAGCAAGCGGCATGTATGTTTTCTGGTGCCCGATCTGGCGGCGGCGCGCGCCGAGGTGAGGGCAAAGGGCGTGCCGATCGAGGAGGACGGCAAGGCCGAAGGGCTCATCCGCTTCTTCATCTTCGATCCGGCGGGCATTCGCATAGAGATCGGGCAGCGGTGAAAACCAAATCTTGTCATCCCGGCCGACCCCGGACTTGTTCCGGGGGAGAGCCGGGACCCACAGAGAAAGTTTCCCGGTGGGTCCCGGATCGCCGCTGCGCAGCGTCCGGGATGACAGCTATTGTTGAATCATGAGTGTCGTCGTCCTCGCCGAATTGAAGCCGCTGCTCGCGCCCAATGCGCGGCTGCTCGGTCTCGATCTGGGCGAGAAGACCATCGGGCTGGCGTTGTCCGATACGCTGCTCACCATCGCCACGCCGCTGGAGACATTGAAGCGGGGCAAATTCAGCGACGACGCGGCGATCATCGAGGGCATCGTGAAGAAGCATGGCGTGGGCGGGCTCGTGATCGGGCTGCCTCTCGGCCTCGACGGCAAGAGCGGGCCGGCGGCGCAATCGGCCCGCGCCTTTGCGCGCAATTTCGCCAAACGGTCGGATATTCCGATTGCGCTTGCCGATGAACGGTTTTCAACGGCGGCGGTCACCAGAACCCTTCTGGATGCGGACGCCTCCCGCAAACGCCGCGCCGAAGTGGTGGACAAGATGGC
>DATIZS010000269.1:0-3681 GCA_035516955.1 Rhizomicrobium sp. | reverse complement strand
GGCCGCGTGGCGCGACAGATGGCGGTGGCGCTGCCCGGGGGCGGCAATAACAGCGAAAGGCCCTGCTGAAGCGCGGCCCAGTCACATTCGCACGTTGGCGCGCAGCAGGAAGATCGCGCCTTCGGCGAAGAGATTGGGTCCCCACGCATCCGGGCGCATCGGATGCGTGGCGCCCTTCCCGCCCAATGCGAGCGCGCGTTCGATGACGGCGCCCGAGCCTCGCGCCAGCGCCACGAAATCGGCGATGGTGCAGAGATGGATGTTGGGCGTGTCGTACCAGTCATAACCGAGCGCGCGCGTGCGCGGCATGCGCCCGTCGATGAGAAGCGAAAGCCGCACGCGCCAATGGCCGAAATTGGGAAAGGACACGATGGTGTGCCGCCCGATGCGCAACAGATCGGCCAGCACCTTCGAAGGCGCGCGCGTGGCCTGAATGGTCTGGCTCAGGATCACCACGTCGAAGACATGCGAAGGGTATTCGGCCAGATCGGCATCGGCGTCGCCCTGCACGACCGATAATCCCCGCGCCACGCAGGCATTGACGTTCTGTTGCGAGAGCTCGATCCCGCGCCCGTCCACCCGTTTCGTGCGGGAAAGATATTCGAGCAGCGCGCCGTCGCCGCAGCCGACATCGAGCACGCGCGCGCCTTCGCCGATCATCTCCGCGATCGCGGCGAGGTCCGGGCGCAGTTCGCTCATTATTCGATTCCGCGGCTCGCCGCCGCCGAATTGAGGAAGCCGCGCACGGCCGCGAAGAGTTCGGGCTCGTCGAGCAGGAAGGCGTCATGGCCGCGGTCGGTCTCGATCTCGACGAAGCTGACATTCGCCGCCGCCGCGTTCAGCGCATGGGCAACGCGCTTGTTCTCGGAGGTCGGGAACAGCCAGTCGCTGGTGAAGGAAACGATTCCGAAGCGCGTCTTGGTGCCGATGAAGGCTTCGGCGAGCACGCCGTTATAGTCCGCCGCCAGATCGAAATAATCCATGGCGCGGGTGATGTAGAGATAGGAATTGGCATCGAAGCGGTCGACGAACGTCATGCCCTGGTGATGCAGATAGGATTCGATCTGGAAATCCGGCCCGAACGCAAAGGAAAGCCCGTTGCGGTTCTGCAGCGAGCGCCCGAATTTCCGCTGCAATGCGGCTTCGGAAAGATAGGTGATGTGGGCGGCCATGCGCGCCACCGCCAACCCCTTCGAGGGCTGCACGCCTTCGTTCTGGTAATTTCCGCCGCGCCAATCGGGATCGGCCATGATCGCCTGACGTCCCACTTCGTGAAAGGCGATATTCTGCGCCGAATGCCGCGCGGCCGTCGCTATCGGAAGTGCGGAGATGACGCGCTCGGGATACGACGCCACCCATTGCAGCACCTGCATGCCGCCCATCGAGCCGCCGGTGACGCAGAGGATTTGTTCGATGCCGAGCGCATCGAGCAACATCGCCTGTGCCCGCACCATGTCGCGGATCGTGACCACGGGAAATGAAAGCCCATAGGGCTTGCCCGTTGCCGGATCGACCGAGGCCGGCCCGGTCGTTCCCATGCAGCCGCCGATGACATTCGCGCAGATCACGAAGAAGCGGTTCGTGTCGATGGGTTTGCCGGGCCCGACCATGGTTTCCCACCAGCCGGGCTTTGCGGTGACGGGGTGGCGGCCTGTCACGAACTGGTCGAGGCTCAAGGCATGGCACACCAGCACCACATTGTTTTTGGCGGCGTTCAGCGTGCCATAGGTCATGTAGGCGATCGTCAGCGGCACGAGTTCGCGGCCGCAATCGAGCACGAGCGGGCGGTCGAAGGTGATCGCCCGGCCCTGATCGACGCCGGGCGCCTCCAGACGCCTCAAGAATTTCGGGCTGCCAAGCTCCGCCAATTCAGCCTCCGAAACGCGGGGTTTCCCGCGGGGGCGCTTTGTTGGTCCAAAGGCTGGTCCCTGTCAACGCAGACATGCAGGCCGCCGCTTTGATTTCGCGCCCTTCCGCCTCTATACCCGCCCCCTCGGAAGCCCTTGGACTGCGGTCATGACGCTGACGCCCAAACCCGGCGTGCTGGATATCGCGCCCTATATAGGCGGGCGGGCGCATGCGCCCGGCGTGGGCCGCGTGTTCAAGCTGTCGTCCAATGAGGGCGCGCTGGGCGCGAGCCCCGTCGCAGTCGAAGCGTTCAAGGCCGCCTCCGGCGTGCTCGACATCTATCCCGAAGGCAGCGCGCGTATCCTGCGTGAGGCCATTGCCGAGACGCACGGGCTTTCGGCCGACCGGATCGTCTGCGGCAACGGCTCGGACGAGCTGCTCACCATGCTTGCGGAGGTTTATCTCAGGCCCGGCGACGAGGTGCTGTTCAGCGAACATGCTTTCCTCATCTATCGCATCGCCACGCTCGCCAATAGCGGCGTGCCGGTGTCCGTGCCGGAGAAGAACCTTCGCGTCGATGTCGATGCGATGCTGGAAGCGGTTTCCCCGCGCACCCGCATGGTCTATCTCGCCAATCCGAACAATCCGACCGGCACCTATCTACCGGGCGACGAGGTGCGCCGGCTGCACGCCGGATTGCCGCCCGGTTGCCTGCTCGTGATCGATGCGGCCTATGCGGAATATGTAAGGCGCAACGATTACGACGCGGGCATCGAAATGGTCTCGCAATTCGACAATGTGGTGATGACGCGGACGTTTTCGAAAATTTACGGGCTGGCGGGCCTGCGCGTGGGCTGGGCGTTCTGCCCGGCCGCGGTCGCCGATGCGCTCAATCGCGTGCGGGGGCCCTTCAACGTTTCGACGCCCGCGCAGCGCGCGGCCGCCGCGGCGCTGAAGGATCGCCGCCATGTCGAGGATTCCATCGCCCATAACGAGAAATGGAAATCCTGGCTCGCCGAGCACATCGCCAGGCTCGGATTGCGCGTCGACGATTCGGTCGCCAATTTCCTGCTGATCCATTTCCCGGCGAGCGGCGCCCACACCGCGGAAAAAGCCGACACCTATCTCATGAAACGCGGCATCATCCTGCGCGGCGTCGCCAATTACGGCCTGCCGGATTGTTTGCGCCTGACGGTGGGCCCCGAAGACGCCAATCACGCGGCCGTCGCGGCGCTTCAGGAATTCATGCGGGATCGATGATGGCCGCCAAACCGATATTCGACAAAGTGGCGCTGATCGGCGTCGGGCTCATCGGCTCTTCGATGGCGCATGCGATGAAGCGCGGGAAGGTGGCGGGCCATATTTCCGGCTATGCGCGCCGCTCGGAGACGCTGGAGAAGGCGAAAAAAATCGGTTTCGCGGATTCGCTCTACGATTCGCTCGAACCCGTGGTGAAAGACGCCGATCTCGTCGTGCTCGCCACACCCGTCGGCACCTACGGCGAACTCGCGAAGGAAATCGCGCCGTTCCTCAAGAAGGGCGCCATCGTTACCGATGTGGGCTCGGTCAAATCGGCGGTGATCCGCGATGTCGGCCCGCATGTGCCCGACGGCGTGCATTTCGTGCCGGCGCATCCGATCGCGGGCACGGAGCAATCGGGCCCCGAGGCGGGCTTCGCCGAATTGTTCGACGGGCGCTGGTGCATCCTCACGCCGCCGACCGGAACCGACGCCGAAGCAGTCGACAAGCTCAAATCCTTCTGGCAGGCGCTGGGCAGCAATGTGGATGTGATGGATGCGCATCATCACGATCTGGTGCTGGCGATCACAAGCC
>DATIZS010000268.1:0-2701 GCA_035516955.1 Rhizomicrobium sp. | reverse complement strand
CAGCTGCTCGCGCAGGATCACCGTCGCGAGCATTTCGGCAGCGGTGTCGCCGAGCGGCGCCGTCGTCGTGTCGAAATCCGATTCCACGGTCAGCATCTCCTCGCCCTTCTTTCCCTTGACCGCGTATTTGGCGGAATATGTCTTGCCCTCGAACGCGATCTCGATCCTTCCGCTTGTCATCGCTTGCCCGCCGCAATTCCCGCTACGATTTCCCTCGAAGGCGCTACGCATGGTATCAGAGCCGGCGACGAGATCGGGCTCGGGCGCTCGCCATGACGGGAGAACGAACCATGCGGACACCAATCCTCGCCGGCCTTGCGATCCTCGCCTTGGCCCGACCGGCCGCGGCAGGGCAAGAGATCAAGATCCTCATCCCGAGCGACGACAACTGCACCGCCTTCACCGCCGCGATGGATTCGGGCGACCGGCAAAAGATGCTGAGCCTCGGCGGGTGGGCGTTGGGTTTCCTCTCGGGCATGGCCCAAGGAAGCGGCAAGGACATTCTGCATAACGCGACCAGCAAATCGATCTTCGACCAACTCTACGACAAATGCAGCGCGCAGCCGAACCGGCCGATCACGGTGCTGCTCCAGGAGATGGCGGAATCCCTTGGAGCCCGACAACAAGACTAGGCCCGCACGCCGTCATTCGATGCTGCGGTGGCTGCGCGCCGAGCGCGTGCCGCGGCACAGCGGAAATCGCGTGCAACGGAGAAAACGCAGGCCCGCATTGCGGCCATGCCGCGCGACGCGCTCCATCATCGGCGCGCCGCAGCGCGGACAGAAGATGCCGGCGGCGACCTGCGCGGGCGCGCGACGCAGCACGCGAACCGCATCGATGAAGGGCTCGACGCTGCTCAAGATGGCCGCGAGCAGCAAGGCGCCGAACAGCGCCGGACGCACCCCCAACGGCACGGCATCCGGCCAGGCGAGAGGCGCGCCCGCGATCAAGGCGCAGAACATCACGACGGTGCGCAGCGAGCTGAGCATGGGCGGCCACGGTACCGCCGCGATGGCTAACGCCGGGTGAACGGGCCCGTGCGCGGCACGTGAAACGGATAGGCAGCCCGATCCAATCGTTTGCTTTCGGTGCGGAGCCGCCGCGCGAGACGGCCAAGCTTGGCGATCGCCCGCCGGGCGGCGCCGCTCAACCCGCCCGCGCCTCGCCGGCGGCGAGCTGCGCCTCGAGCTCGGCCGCGCGCTCTTGAAGCTTCGTCATCGCGATCTCGAAAGCGAGCTTGATCTCGGGGTGGTGCGAGGCCTTGGCCGCGGCGCCAAGCCGCATCGCTTGATGGCGAAGCTTTTGAAGCTCCGGAATGATATCTGCCATCGCCGCGCACCTTCACCAAAGGGACGACAGAGACTGGGGTTTTTATGGTTAATTTTCGGTTAACGGCGCTCGACGGCGCGTGGTTTTGCGCGCGCGGGACGGACGCCCGGCCGATCACGCATCGTCGGGACGCGGCTCGGGATAATGGCCGACGATGACCCAGGAATAGAGCGCGAAGACGAGCAGCGAGACCACGCTTCCCATGGTGATGCTGCGCAAAAAAAGCGACAGCAGCGAAGGCGCGACCAGAAGCGTGGCGAACATCGCGATGGTGAGATAGACGCAGCGCAAGAGCGTGCCCTCCCATCCGTTCCATTGATCCTCGTCCCAATGCCTCGTCAGCCAGGCGTGCCACCAATGCTTCAACGGCATGTTCTCTCCCCCGCGTTACCGGCAAGCGTGCGGCCTTTCTATACACCTAAACCACGCGCGGCGCGGAACCAATCGCGGCCGCGCGGGTTTAGGGAGGGTCGCTGCCGCGCGAGACGGCAGGCGCAAGACGCGTGGCCCGCTCGCGGCGGCAAGCATTCCCTTTCCCTGTTGCGAACACCCTTCAGAAAGGACTCAGATCATGTCTTGGACCGGACGGGCGACTCTCTCGAAAGCGATCATCGCGGGCGCTTTGCTGGTGTCGGCCTGCGCGCCCATCGAAGGGCGCGAGACCAGCGGGCAATATGTCGACGATGCGACCATCAGCACCAAGGTGCGCGCGGACATCGTCAAGGAGCAATCCTTGAAGGGCTTCGACATCAATGTTCATACCGAAAAGAACGTCGTGCAGCTGAGCGGCTTCGTCAAAACGCCGCAGCAGAAGATGGAGGCCGAGACCGTCGCGCGCGGCGTTTCCGGCGTGCACGGCGTCGAGAACGACATCATCGTGCGCTAACGGCGAATCAAACGCCCGCCGCGGCGAGCGCGGCGGGCGCGTTTTCCCTTCCGTCGAGCGATCTCATGCCGGGTGGAAAATGTCCTCCGCAAAGCGGACATTATGCGCGTCCATCATGCGCTTGGACGGCCCGCCATTGATGCCCCAGTGATCGTTGCGGCCGGGCTTCCAGGTCCAATCGGCCGGGCCGCCGACCTTGTAGCTCTCGTCCACCTGCTCGACCTCCGCGGTGTATTCGATCACCATCTCCTCGGGGCCGATGAAATAGGCGAAGACGTTGTTGCCCGGCCCGTGCCGGCCGACGCCCCATTCGATCGGGTGGCCGTTATCGCGCAGCCGCCCGCCGCCGCGCATCACGCCGTCGATCGAGCACATCTCGAAGGCGCAATGATGCAAGGTCGGCGCCGCGCTCTTCACGATCGCCACCGAATGGTGATCCGAGCTGGCGTTGATGAAGGTCATCGCCTTGGTGCGGTCGATGATGCG
>DATIZS010000267.1:0-7849 GCA_035516955.1 Rhizomicrobium sp. | reverse complement strand
TCTATAATGAATATGGCCGGCGCGACAACATTCACAAGGCGCGCATCAAGATACTGGCGCATCACCTCGGCATCGATGAAATGCGCCGCCAAGTGGACATCGAATTCGCCGAGATCGAAAAGAGCGGCTCGCTGCAATTGCCGGCCGCCGAAATGGCGCGCATCGCCGCCTATTTCGCGGATCCCGATTTCGAGACGCTTTCCGGCCAATCGCCGGAATTCGATGCGGCGTTGAAGGATAGGGATTTCGCGAACTGGGCCAAAACCAACCTCACGCCGCACAAAAAGCCCGGCTATGCCATCGCCACCATCTCGCTGAAGAATATCGGCGCCACGCCCGGCGATATTTCCGCCGACGAGTTGGATGCCGTGGCCGATTTGATGGATGAATTCGGCTATGAGGAAATCCGCGTGACACATGAGCAGAACCTCGTCCTGCCGCATGTGCGGAAAAAAGATTTGCCGAAGCTTTTCGCGCGGCTGAAGGAATTGAATCTGGCGGCGGCGAATGCGGGCCTCATCACCGACATCATCTGCTGCCCCGGCCTCGATTATTGCGATCTCGCAAACGCGCGCTCCATTCCCATTGCGCGGGCGATTCAGGAACGTTTCGCCGATCTCGAACGCCAGCACAATCTCGGCGAACTCAAGATCAAGATGAGCGGCTGCATCAATGCCTGCGGCCATCATCACGCCGGTCACATCGGCATTCTGGGCGTCGACAAAAAGGGCGTGGAGTTTTACCAGATCCAGATCGGCGGATCGGGCGCGGAAGACGCGGCCGTCGGCGAAATCATGGGCCCCGGTTTCGGCAAGGACGAGATCGTCGATGCCATCGAGCGGCTGGTCGATACCTATGTGAAACTGCGCGAGCCGAACGAACGCTTGCTCGATACCTATCGCCGCGTCGGCATGACGCCGTTCAAGAACGTCGTTTACAGGGAGCAGCTTCATGCCGCTCATTAAGGACGGCAAATTCGTGGCCGACCGCTTCGTCTTCGTGCCGGAAGGCGCCGCGTTCCCCGAAGATGGCGGCGTGATGGTGACGCTCGACCGTTTCCAGAGCGAGCGCAATGCGCTCATCGCCCATCACCGGCCCGTGGCGGTGCGCCTTGCGTCGAACGAAAATCCCGAAGTGCTGAAGAGCGATCTTCACAACATCGCGGCGATTGCGCTCGAATTCCCCATCTTCCGCGACGGGCGCGCATTTTCCTGGGCCCGCATGCTGCGCACGCGCTTCGGCTACACGGGCGAAATCCGCGCCGTCGGCCATTTTCTCTACGACCAGCTCGCCTTCATGGTGCGCGTGGGCTTCGACGCGTTCGATGTGCGCCAGGATTTCACCATCGAGGATTTCGAGCGCGCCATGAAGGAAATGACCTATGTCTATCAGCCGAGCGCGGATGGGGTGAAGACGATCCGCGAATTGCGGGCGGGGCGATAATCCATTGCCATTCTCCGAATTATACGTATAATCCCGAGAAATCGGAGATCGGCCATGTCACGCGCCAGCGCCTTGGAGTTCCAGCGCAAATTCGGGCACTACCAGCACGAAGCCCACCGGGAGCCGGTGGAAATCACACGTCATGGCAGGCGCGAATTCGTGCTGATGTCGGCTGATCATTACGATTGGATGATGGCTGCTCTGAAACGCAGTCACCGTACGGCCGAGGCGCCGCGCGTTGTGGTCGAAGCAGTGCGGCACGCCAAGATGGACAAGCGGCACAACCGGCTTAACAAGCTGATGAAATAATGAGCCTGCCGAAACCCGAGGCAGGCCTCGTCGTCCGCTATGATTTTCTGTGGGCGCGCGATGCCGACAAAGGAAAGACTTCAAGCAAGGTTCGTCCGGCGTGCCTTGCTTTCACGCCCGATGATGTAACGAATCCGAACTTCGTTGCGCTTTTGCCTATCACCCATTCGCCACCGGCATCCAGTACCGTCGGGATAGAAATCCCGAGAGCGGTTTGCGAACATCTGGGGCTCGATGACGGCCGATCCTGGATAATCCTGTCGGAATTCAATATCGACGATTGGCCGAATGCCGGTCTTCAACCGGTTCCGGGAAAGCGCGGAAAGTTCACCTATGGCTTCATTCCTCCAATATTGTTCGAGACGATCAGAAAGCGATTTCTGGAATTGGTAGAAAAAGGCCAGAGCCGCGGCACGCGCCGGAGCCCTTGACCCCGCCTCCCCCCGGCCCTAATACGCGCTCGTTTTCCCCGGAGTGGCGCGGATGAATGTGCGTGCCTCTGAGCTGCCCCGTTTCGCCTCCGTCGAGCAGGTCATCGAGAAGATGAAGCCGGTCGAGCCGGTTTATGTCATCTATCCCGAGAAGTTCCGCGTCGCGGCCAAGCGCTTCCTCGACGCATTTCCCGGCGACACGCTCTATGCCGTGAAGGCCAATCCCGATCCGCATGTGCTCGATCAGGTGTGGGCGGCGGGCATCCGTCATTTCGACACCGCCTCGCTCGCCGAGATCGAGCTGGTGCGCGGGCGTTTCCCCGAAGCCAATTGCCACTTCATGGCGCCGGTGCGCGCGCCCGGCAGCGCCAAGGCGGCGTTCACCAAACACGGCGTGACGGATTATGTCGTCGATTGCGATTTCGAGCTGGACAAACTGCTGGCCGAAACAGGCGACGCGAAAAAGCTCCGCATCTTCGTGCGTATTGCGACGCCGCTCGGCGGCGCCGTGCTGGAGCTGTCCTCCAAATTCGGCACGACGCCGGACGATGCCGCGCGGCTCTTGAAGCGCGTGGCGGAAGCGGGCGCGAAACCGGCGCTCACTTTTCATGTCGGTTCGCAATGCCTTTCGCCCTTCTCTTACGCGCAAGCCATCGAGATGGCGCGGCGCACGGCGGCCATTGCGGGCGTGGAGATCACAGCCCTCGATATCGGCGGCGGATTTCCGGGGCCCTATCCGGGAAACGACGTGCCGCCCTATCACTGGTATTTCGATACGATCCGCGAGGCGCTCGAAACGTTGCCGAAGAAAATCCCCGTTCTGTGCGAGCCCGGCCGCGCGCTCATCGCCGAGGGCGTTTCGCTCGTCACGCAAGTCATCCTCAGAAAGGGTGACATGATCTACATTAACGACGGCATTTACGGCAGCTTCGACGAACTCACGCTCCCCGGCTGGACGGCCGATTATCACACGCGCGTCTTCGCGCTCGATGCGAAGGGCCGCGCGCTGCAACAGCTTCCGGCCGACAAGGCGCTGCGCGTCTACGGGCCGACCTGCGACACGCTCGATGTCCTGCCGCGGCCCCTGCCGCTGCCCGCGCGCATCGGGGCCGGCGATTTCATCGTGTTCGACGCGATGGGCGCCTATTCGGTGGCCGTGCGCACCAATTTCAACGGCTTCTATCCCGACATCTGGGCGATTGCGGGAAACTGAGCGGCCGCTTCGTATTTCCCCTTACTGAAAACTTAACCAGCTTGCGCGTTTAATGACGGCATGGATGCGCGTCTGAAACGCCTGATCGACCTTGCCGAAAATCCCGCGCCGCCGGAGCGCGCGGCTCTGGCGCTGGAGCTTTGCGATCTGCTCGCCAAATGGCCCGCGCAATATCCCGCCGCCATGCGCGAGCCCTTCGAGACTTTGCTGGAGAAATGCCTGCGCGAGGTGGACGGGCCGACGCGCGCCCATGTCGCGGCGCGCATCACCGCCCGCGCCGAGACGCCCGTTCCGCTGCTCAATGCGCTCTTCTTCGATGCGCCCGCCGAAGCCAGGCCTGCGATCCTCAGGCGCAATGCCGAGACCAACGGCCACCGCATGGGCCACGCCGCCGACGAAGCGCGCGTCATCGCCGCCGCCAGACGCGCCGGAGGCGAAGCCTTCGCCGCGGAATTCGCGCGCCTGCTCGGCATCGCGCCCCTGACCGCGCGGCGCATCCTCGCCGAGCCCAGCGGCAACGCGCTCGCCATCGCCTGCAAGGGCGCGCATCTCACCCGGGCCGCGTTTTCCGCGCTGGCCGTATTGTTCGCGCCCGATGCCAGGGCCTGCGAGAAGAGACTCGAGGCCTTCGACAACGTGCCCCAGGACGGCGCCGACAATATGGTGCGCTATTGGCAGAACGAAGCGGCCTGAAGCCTTTGCGGCAATCTTGCGGGTGACTGGCCCCGTATCTTCCAATAGGATCGGCTGGACTTGGGGAATACTTCATGGGACCTCCATGAAGGAAACGGGGGGTCGGGCTTTGCGCCATTTCGCGCTTTTCATCCTGTTGCTGGCGGCGGCCTCGCCTTGCAGGGCCCAGCCCGCCGAGCCGCCTTTCGAGGTGGCCAAGGATCACATCGACACCAACGTGAATCCCGACGGCTCCTTCCTGCAGGCGACCGATGTCGCCTATCGCGTGCTCGACGAAGAGGGCCAGCGCGCGCTGCAGCAGGTCACGCTCTCCTACACCAGCAATTACCAGGAAGAGAGCGTGGTGGAGGCCTATACGCTGAAATCCGACGGACGGCGCATCGACGTCGCGCCGGGCAACATCCTTTTCGGCCGCGGCGCGAGCACGCTTCCCGGCTACGAGGACATCACCACCATCACGGTCGTCTTTCCCGATCTGCAGGTGGGCGACGAGATCGTGCTGCGCACCATCCTGAACCAGAAGATCGCGTGGATCCCGGGCCAGTTCGCGTCCGGCATCTATTTCGATCCGGCCGTGGCGCAGCGCGACGCCAGCTTCGCCGTATCGGTGCCGTCCGATTATCCTCTCGTCATCGACGTGGCCGGCATGACGGGCGGCGCGCCCATGAGCGCGGGCGGCAAGACGCGCCGCAGCTGGAGCTTCAAAAGCGATGCGCCCGAGCCCATCGAGCCCGGCGCCGTGATGGATCCGGATACGAACCCGCATGTGTTCGTGAGCTCCTTTTCCGATTACGCCGCGGTGGCGCGCGCGGCCAATGTCTGGTTCGCCGGCAAGGCCGACGTCACGCCCGAAATCTCTGCGCTTGCCGACAAGCTGACGGCCGGCATCAGCGATCCGCGCGCCGAGGCCGAGACGCTCTACGATTTCGTCGCGTCGCACATCGCCTATGAGCAGATCCTGCTCGGCGCGGGCGGATTCGTGCCGCATCCCGCGAGCATGGTGCTTTCCACCGGCTATGGCGATTGCAAGGATCACGTGATGCTGCTCGAGGCGCTTCTGAAGGCGAAGGGCATCGATTCCTCGCCCGTGCTGATTTCGATCTCGCCCTCGTTCAAACTTCCCAAGGCGGCAACCCCTTACGCCTTCAATCACGTCATCACCTATATTCCGCAATTCCACCTCTTCACCGATTCCACGGCGCGCTATGCGCCCTTCGGCATCCTGCCGAGCGCCGACGGCGGACGGCCCGTGCTCGTCACCGAGACGGGCCAGCTCATGCAGACGCCCAATCCCGATTCCGCGGCAAACCAGATCAGCGTGGTCGAGAAGATCGCGATCTCGACCGACGGCAACGCCACCGGCGATTCCACGGTTTCGGCGGAAGGGGCCGCGGCCGTCGATCTGCGCCAGCTCGTGAGCTCGATCTCTTCCAGCGTCGAGCCGGAATATTTCCGCCGCACGCTCGGCCCCGGCGCGGAAGGATCGCTCAATCGCGGCGATCCCGCGGCGCTGACGCCCGGCTATTCCTATTCGAGCCATTATACGGTGAGCGATGTGGCGAACTTTCCGGGACCGGGCGCGCTCGAGCCCTGGATCGGCTACAAGCCCTTCGCCATCACCGAATATCTGGCGGGAAGCCTGCCGCCATCGCGCAGCCTTCCCTACGCCTGCCCGTCGATAGCCGCGTCGGAGGACGTGACCATCGATCTTCCTTCCTCGGTCACGATCACGTCGCTGCCGCGTTCCGCCACGATGAGCGCGCCCGGCGTGTCTTTGCAGATTTCGACCGAGAAGCTCGGCGGCAACAGCGTGCGCCAGGTCACGAGCCTGCGCATCGATCATCCCTCGGCGGTCTGCACGGCGGACTATTACAACAGCGTCCACGACAGCCTGAAGAAGATGGTGGCGGCGCTGAAGGAGCAGATTCTCTATCAATAGGTGAGCGAATGGGCCGCGCATTTGCGATTGTGCTGGGAATGGCGATGCTCGCTTCACCGCGCGCCATCGCCGCGGACAATACCGCGCCGCCCGCGATCGTCCAATCCGCGCCTCCGCCCGGCGCGCCGCCGCCGCCGTCCTCTCCCGCATCCGCGATCACGGCCCCCGTTCCCGTCAGCCCGCACACCACGACCGCCGACGATTATCCGATGCTCTCGCGCTGGCTGCACGAGGAAGGCCGCGCGCTCGTGCAATTCACGATCAATGCGGACGGCACCGTCAGCGATCCCGTCATCATGGAGTCGAGCGGCCATGTGAGGCTCGATGCGGCCTCGCTCGATCTCGTCAAGCGCTGGCTCTATCACCCGGCGATCAGGGACGGAAAACCGATCGCGGTGAGGTCGGAAGCCTATATCCAATGGAAACTCACGCAGCCCGAGCTTCCCGAACAGACCTATTTCACCATGGTCTACATGAAACCGGACGATTACCCGCCCGCGGCAAAGGCCAACGGCGAGGAAGGCTTCGTGGCGGTCGTGGTCTATCTCGATCCGGACGGCAATGTGCTGGACAGCACGATCCTGCACGGCAGCGGCTTTGCCGATCTCGATTCCGCGACGGCGGACATGATCGCCAAGCGCTGGCATTTCAAAGCGGCCGAATTCGAAGGCAAGCCCTCGCGCTCGGCGGTGGGGCTGATCGTGGTGTGGTCGCTGAGCCCGAACGGCGGCCAAACCGGCGCGAGCAAGAATTAGGGATCAATCTTCCGCGTGCACATCGGCGCGTTCGCGCGTCTTGGCGAAGCGTAGATTCGGGAATTTTTCGGCCGCATAGCCGAGCTCCCAATTGCTCTTGGCGAGGAAGACGGGCGCTGCATCGCGATCCTGCACCATCTGCGCGCGATAGACGGAGAGGAATTTCTCCATGTCGGCGGGCGCGCCGGTCACCCAGCGCGCGACATCGTAAGGCGAGGAGTCCAGATCGGCATCGAGGCCGTATTCGTCGCGCAAACGGCTCTTGAGCACGTCGAGCTGCAGCGCGCCCACCACGCCGATGGTCCAGCCCGCGCCGATCAGCGGCTTGAACACCTGCGTGACACCTTCTTCGGCGAGACTCGTCAGCGCGCGCGCCAGATGCTTCTGCTTCATGGGATCGGCAAGCCGCACGCGGCGCAGCATCTCCGGCGCGAAATTGGGGATGCCGGTGAAGACCACATCGCCGCTTTCCGACAGCGTATCGCCCACGCGCAACACGCCGTGGCTCGGGATGCCGATGATGTCGCCGGGAAACGCCTCGTCGACGGTTTCGCGCTCCTGCGCGAAGAAGAGGATCGGATTGTGCACGCTCAGCGTCTTGCCCGTGCCCGATTGCGTGAGCTTCATGCCGCGGCGGAATTTGCCCGAGCAGAGGCGCAGAAACGCGACGCGGTCGCGATGGTTCGGGTCCATGTTGGCCTGCACCTTGAAGACGAAGCCGGTGACTTCGTTTTCGCCGGGCTCGATCACGCGGTCCTTCGCTCCTTGCGCGCGCGGGTGCGGCGCATGTTCGGCCAGCGCGGAAATGAGTTCGCGCACGCCGAAATTCTTCAGCGCGCTGCCGAAGAAAATGGGCGTGAGATGACCTTCGTGATAGCGGTGCGGCGTGAAATGCGGCAGGCCCGCTTGGGCGAGCTCGGCTTCTTCCTCGAGTCTGGCGAACACGTCTTCGGGCAGGAATTCGCGCAGCGCATTGCCGCCGATGCGTCCGTCCGAAGCCAAAGCATCACTTTGGCGAAGGCGGATGCGTTCGTTCTTGCCGAAGACGATGAATTCGTCCTTCGTG
>DATIZS010000266.1:0-6088 GCA_035516955.1 Rhizomicrobium sp. | reverse complement strand
TGTTCCAGGGCTCGGCGCTGTTCGACAGCCTGCCTGTCTGGGAGAACGTTGCCTTCGGCCTCATCCAGGGCCGCGGCATGAACCGCAAGCAGGCGCGCGAGGTGGCAATCGAGAAGCTCGCGAAAGTCGGGCTCGGCAGCGAAGTCGCCAATCTGTCGCCGGCCGAACTCTCCGGCGGCATGCAGAAGCGCGTGGGCCTGGCGCGCGCCATCGCCGCCGATCCAGAGATCATCTTCTTCGACGAGCCCACCACCGGCCTCGATCCCATCATGGCCGACGTCATCAACGATCTCATCATCTCGACGGTGCGCAATCTCGGCGTCACCACGCTTTCGATCACCCACGACATGGTGAGCGCGCGCAAGATCGCCGACCGCATCGCCATGATCTACAAGGGCCAGATCATCTGGGAAGGCCCGACTTCGGAGATCGACCATTCGGGCAATCCTTATGTCGATCAGTTCATCCACGGCCGCGCCGAAGGCCCGATCAAGATGGAAGTCAGGAAGTAAGTATGCCTGACGACAAGCATCTTAGTTGGTTAGTAAAGAGTAGGGCCGACAATCAGGCCCTCTCGCTCAAGCTTCTCAAATTATTGCGCGAGCACGAGCGTCGGTTGGGGGATGTAGACGTCCTCGGTTATGATGGGGCTGTCGTAGGACAAATGCTCGTGTCCATAGCATTTTCGCTCTGGAGAGCCGCTTTCCTTGCTGATCGCGATCCGAACAGTGGGTGTACTCACGCTATCGAGTTTTTGGAAAAGCTCATTCTGGATAATACAATTAATTATACTCAGGATCGTAACGCACGTGATTGGACGTGGGCGTTCTATATGAGCAACGCGATTCATCATCTGGATGAATTGGAGAAAGTGTTGGAGGATTTCAAAGTCGAATATGACGGGTTTGGAGATTCCTATGAAAGGTGGACCAAACTGCAGGCGCAGTTTTCAAACGCTGTAGATAAATTTGAAAAAGATTTGACCGTGGCAAAGTCAGCTTCCGAAAAGAAATGATCTGATAGCCGCGTTTTCTCGGCCGCCATGCTATAAGCGACTCATGGCCAAATCCTCCACCTTCGCCTGCCAGAATTGCGGCGCCGTCACCGCCAAATGGGCGGGCAAATGCGAATCCTGCGGCGCGTGGAATTCGATCGTTGAAGAAGGTGCTGCCCCGCCCATCGGCGGCGGCGCAACGAAGCGCGCGAAGGGAAGGCGCGTCGCGCTCGAAGATCTGAAAACGCAAGAAGAGATGCCGCCGCGGCGCGTCACCGGCATCGCGGAATTCGATCGCGTCTCGGGCGGAGGTCTCGTGCCCGGCTCGGCGTTGCTGGTGGGCGGCGATCCGGGCGTGGGCAAATCCACGCTCATCCTTCAGGCGCTCGCGGCTTATGCCAAAGCGGGCGCCAAGAACAAAGAGACCGCGGTCTATATCTCGGGCGAGGAAGCGATGGCGCAGGTGCGTCTGCGCGCCGCGCGCATGGGGCTTGCCGATGCGCCGGTGGCGCTGGGCTCGGCCACCAACATCGAAGACATTCTCTCCACGCTCGAAGCCATGCCGGTTCCCGGCATCGTCGCCATCGATTCCATTCAGACGATCTGGACGTCCGCGCTCGAAGCCGCCCCCGGCACCATCGCGCAGGTGCGCACGGCGAGCTTCGATCTCGTGCGCTATGCGAAATCGAGCGGTGCGGCGCTGCTGCTTGTCGGCCATGTCACCAAGGAAGGCCAGATCGCGGGGCCCAAAGCGGTCGAGCATCTGGTCGATGCCGTTCTCTATTTCGAAGGCGAGCGCGGCCATCATTTCCGCGTGCTGCGCGCCACCAAAAACCGCTTCGGCCCCACCGACGAAATCGGCGTGTTCGAAATGACGGGCAGGGGCCTCGAAGAAGTCGCCAACCCGTCCGCGCTTTTTCTCGGCGACCGCAATGCGGCAGCGCCCGGTGCGGCAGTGTTCGCGGGGCTGGAAGGCACGCGGCCCCTGCTCGTGGAAATCCAGGCGCTGGTGGCCGCGCCCTCTTTCGGGACGCCGCGCCGCGCCGTGGTGGGCTGGGATTCGGGGCGCCTCGCCATGCTGCTTGCCGTGCTCGATGCGCGCGCAGGGCTTGGTATTGGCGGTCACGATGTCTATCTGAACGTGGCGGGGGGCCTGAAGATCGCCGAGCCGGCCGCCGATCTCGCCACCGCCGCGGCGCTGATTTCCTCGTTCACGGGCAGGCCGCTGCCCCGGGACGCGATCTTTTTCGGCGAGATCAGCCTCTCGGGCGATGTGCGGCCGGCGCCCTCGGCGGAGCTCCGGCTCAAGGAGGCGGCGAAGCTGGGTTTTGCCGGGGCTTGCGTGCCCGACGGCACCAAGGTTCCCGGCGACGGGCTTTTGCTCCGTCCGATCAAGGACTTGGCGGGCCTGATCGAATTCTGCGGCGGCCCCGCCCGCGTGGTAAAATAAGATTCGATGAGCGCGGTTCATTTCTCCTATGTGGACGTTGGGGTCGCCGGCATCGTGCTGGTGTCGGCGGGCTATGCGATCTGGCGCGGCTTCGTGTCGGAGACGCTGTCGATCATCTCCTGGGCGGCGGCGGCGTTCGCGGCGCTCTATTTCGGCCCCTCGATCGCACCCCATGCCAAGAGCCTGATCTCGCCGCCATGGCTGGCGACGGCGGCCTCCTATCTCGTCGTGTTCGTGGCGGTGTTGATCCCGCTTTCCTTCGTCAGCTTCCGCTTCGCCGAGAATGTGCACAACTCGCCCGTGGGCGCGCTCGATCGCACGCTGGGCGGAATCTTCGGCGTGGTCCGGGGGCTCGCGGTCGTGGGCCTTGCCTATATCGTGTTCTCGGCCTTCGTGCCGGTGCCCACCCAGCCCGCCTGGATCAAGAACGCCTCGTCCTTGCCCTTCATCCAGAGCACGGCGCAGGTGATCCTGTCGCTCGTCCCCGATCAGGGCGTGAAGATCGATGGCAAGGAAATCACGGCGCCCGCGATCAAACCCGGCGGGACGCAGAAGAAAACCTATAGCGCCGGCGAGCGCCAGGAGCTAGACAAGCTCATCGAGGACACGGGCAGCGGTGACAAGTGATGGCCGGCCCTGAAGACCAGAAAGAATTGCCGTTCGACGACGCTTTCCACGAGGAATGCGGCGTGTTCGGCATTTTCGGCCATCCCGACGCGGGCGCGCTGACGGTGCTCGGCCTGCATGCGCTTCAGCATCGCGGCCAGGAGGCGGCGGGCATCGTCGCCTATGACGGCTCGCAATTCATCGCCGAGCGCCATCCGGGCCTGGTGGGCGATGTCTTCGGCAAGAACAGCGATTCCGCGCAGAAGCTGAAAGGCGCCTATGCCGTGGGCCATGTGCGCTATTCGACCGCGGGCGGCTCGGGCGTGCGCAATGCGCAGCCCATGTTCGCCGATCTCGCCGGCGGCGGCATCGCGATCGCCCATAACGGCAATCTCACCAATGCGCGCACGCTGCGGGCCGAACTGGTGCGCGAAGGCGCGATCTTCCAGTCCACTTCCGACACCGAAACCATCATCCATCTGGTGGCGCGCAGCGTTTACGGCCCCGTCGTCGACCGGCTGATCGATGCCCTGAAGCGCGTCGAAGGCGCCTATTCGCTGGTGGCGCTGACCTCGAAGAAGCTCATCGGCGTGCGCGATCCTTTCGGCGTGCGCCCGCTGGTGCTGGGCGAGCTCGACGGCGCGCCGATCATCGCGTCAGAAACCTGTGCGCTCGACATCATCGGCGCCCATTTCGTGCGCGACATCGAGCCGGGCGAGATGATCGTCGTCACCAAGGACGGCATCCAGTCCTACCATCCCTTCAGCCGGCAGCCCGAGCGCTTCTGCATCTTCGAATACATCTATTTCTCGCGCCCCGATTCCACGGTCGAGGGCCGCAATGTCTATGAGGTGAGAAAACGCATCGGCGAAGAGCTGGCGCACGAAGCGCCCGCCTCCGCCGACATGATCATCCCCGTTCCCGATTCCGGCGTGCCCGCGGCGCTGGGTTATGCGGCGGCCTCGGGGCTTCCCTTCGAGCTCGGCATCATCCGCAATCATTATGTGGGCCGCACCTTCATCGAGCCCACCGACGGCATTCGTCATTTCAGCGTGCGGAAGAAGCACAACCCCAACCGCGCCGTGCTCGAAGGCCAACGCGTGGTGCTGATCGACGATTCCATCGTGCGCGGCACGACTTCCAAGAAGATCGTGCAGATGGTGCGCGACGCGGGCGCGGCCGAAGTGCATTTCCGCATCGCAAGCCCGCCCACCACGCATTCCTGCTTCTACGGCGTCGATACGCCCACCACCGAAGAGCTTCTCGCCCACCGCATGGATGTGGAAGAGATGCGCCGCTACATCAACGCCGACAGCCTCGCCTTCATCACCATCGACGGGCTTTATCGCGCCATGGGCGAGAAGCGGCGCAACGCGGAGGCGCCGCAATATTGCGACGCCTGTTTCTCCGGCGCCTATCCGATCGAGCTCACCGATGTCACCGGCGGGCGCAAAGACGGACAGCTTTCGCTGCTTGCCGAAGTCGCATGACCAAACCACTTGAGAATCGCATCGCGCTCGTCACCGGCGCATCGCGCGGCATTGGCCGCGCGGCGGCGATTGCGCTCGCGGCTGCGGGCGCCCATGTGATCCTTCTCGCGCGCACCGTGGGCGGGCTCGAGGAAGCCGACGACGAAATCCAAAAAGCCGGAGGCAGCGCCACGCTGGTGCCGCTGAACTTGCGCGATTTCGAAGCGCTCGACCGCCTCGGCGCCTCGATCCATGAGCGCTGGGGAAAGCTCGACGCCTTCCTCGGCAATGCGGGCGTGCTCGGCGCGCTGACGCCACTTTCCCATCTCGATCCCAAAGTGTGGCAGGAGGCCATCGACGTGAACGTCACCGCCAATTGGCGGCTGATCCGTTCGCTCGATCCGCTGTTGCGCGCCTCCGATGCCGGCCGCGCGCTTTTCGTCACCACGGGTGCGGCGCGCAAGCACACGCCCTATTGGGGCGTTTATGCGGTGACCAAGGCGGCGCTGGAATCGCTCGCGCTCACCTATGCCGAGGAATGCGCCGGCACGAATGTGAAAGTGAATCTGTTCAGTCCCGGCCCGCTTCGCACCGCTATGCGCAAGAGGGCGATGCCCGGCGAGGATCCGGAAACGCTTCGCCCGCCCGAAGCGGTGGCGCCGGAGATCGTCGAATTGCTGTCGCCGTCCTGCACGAAGAATGGCGAGCTGGTGGTTTCGAATACCCGTCCCTAAAAAACCGTCATGGCCGGGCTTGTCCCGGCCATGACGATGTTGGGTAAGTCGAAGCGAAAAAACGAAGACGCGCGACTACGTCTTCCCCAGCCGCAGCAGATATTTGTGCACGCCATCGAGCACCAGCTCGCCCTTCTGGTTGTGCACGGTGGCGCGCATGGTGACGAGGCCGGTGGTTTTCTGCGGGCGGAGTTCGGTGATCTCCAGCGCCGGATAAAGCGTGTCGCCGGGAAACACGCCCTTGAGGAATTTCGCGCTCACTTCGACGAAGCCGACAAGGCTCTCGCCCGCCACTTGCGGGAAAAGTCCCGCCCCCGCCGCGGTGAATGCCAGCACCTGAAGCCCGTGGGCAAGCGGGGCGTCATAGCCGAGCCGTTTGCAATATTCCCGGTCGTAATGGATGGGATGATTGTCGAGGCTCAGCATCTGGAAGGCCGCGAAATTCGCGTCCGTCACCGTGCGCGACGGCGCCTTGAAGACTTCGCCTACGGCAAGTCCCTCGAAGCCGCGCGCGGCCACGACGCGATGATCGCTGGAATCGAATTCGCTCATGAACGGATTGAGGGGCGCTCGCGCCCGCCCTGTCAACGCCCGCCCTGTCAACGTCCGGCGGTGCGGGTGGCCTGGTCGGCGGCGATCTCGGCCTTCACGCGGATGAGGCTCGCCAGCATCTTTTCCTTCACCGCGCCCAGCATGCCTGCGTCGACGGTGCAGGCGCCGTCGTGGCAGGTCGTGCCGATCGGGTACGGACCGATGCCCGTATCGGGCGTTTGCGGCGCGAACAGCGCCACCGCGGCAACGAATAAAAGGGCCCGCCAAATCATGGGCTTCTCCC
>DATIZS010000265.1:0-5462 GCA_035516955.1 Rhizomicrobium sp. | reverse complement strand
CTCGGTGCGCGTGGGAAACTCGCCCCGGAAGCTGATGGCAAGCGCGCGGTCGGCCGCCACCGGCAGCATCTGAACACAGGAATGATACCAGCGCGCCTCGCCCGGCTCGAAGAGATCGCAGATCCGCGCATCGCCTTCCGGTGGAATGACGGCAAGACGCGTATCCTGATCGCGGTCGAGCACCGAGGCCCAGGCCGTTCCGTCGGGGCCGAGTTCGACCCAGGGTGCCGCCTGACGCGCCCGGCTCACCAGAAGCCTGCGCCAGTCTTCCCATTCGATATCGCCACGGTCTACCCGGCCCCGCACGAAGCAGAGTTCGTGCTGATTGCGATGGAGAAAGACGAGCGCGACGCGGCCCGCGCGTTCGTCGACGCAGAAGGCGCCGCCGCCCCAGGCCGCCGGAAACGGCAGCGTGCGCACATCGCCGAGTTCCTCCCCCGCGAGGCGCGCATGCGCGATCTCGAAGCCGCGGCTGAAGAAGGCGTGGATCGTGCCGTCGCGTTCGAAAAGTTTGCGGGTCTTTCCGATGGCCAGATGATGGGGGCCGATATGATCGCGGACATCGAGGCGGATGGTGGACGCGGCAAAGCTGCCCCGGAACATGCTCACATCCCGCTCTGCGAAACGAATCGCGCGGAGTATGGAACATTGCCGGGTGAAGGTGAACGGGCGCGCATGGACGCGTGCAAAGCGGGCGGTTAGGATTCGCGACGATCCATCAGGACACCTGCCATGTTCCCCGGCCGTCTGGCGCAATTGCCGCCGTCATCATTCGCGAAGCTCGCGGCGCTGCTCGATCCCGTGACGCCGGGAGCCGAGCCGGCGAATCTGGCGGTGGGCGATCCGAAAGGCGGCGTGCCGGAATTCGTGGCGCGCGCGATTGCCGGGAACGCGCATCTCTTCGGCGAATATCCGCCCATCAACGGCACCAAGGACTGGCGCGAGGCCGCAGCGCAATGGCTGAGCCGCAGATTCGAATTGCCGAAGGATGCCGTCGATCCCGAAAAACATCTTCTGCCGCTCAACGGCACGCGCGAAGGCCTGTTCCTCGCGCCATTCATCGTGACGCCGGATGCGAAAGCGGGCGCCAGGCCTGCGATCCTGCTGCCCAATCCGTTCTATCAATGTTACGCGGCGGCGATATTGGCGAGCGGCGCGGAACCCGTCTTCGTTCCGGCGCGGGCGGAAACCGGATTCCTGCCGGATTATGTTTCGCTTCCCAAAACGATTCTGGAGCGCGCAGCCGCGGTTTACATCTGCTCGCCCTCCAATCCCGAGGGCGCTTGCGCGAGCGAGGAATATTGGCGCGAATTGTTCGCGCTGGCCGACCGATACGATTTTACCGTCTTCGCCGACGAATGCTACGCGGACATTTATCTCGCCAAACCGCCGGTGGGCGCGCTGACGGCGCGGCACAAGCAAAGCGGCGGCTTCGAAAAACTTCTCACCTTCCATTCGTTGTCGAAACGTTCCGGCCTGCCGGGCTTGCGCTCCGGCATTGTCGCGGGCGATGCGAAGCTCATGACGACGTTCCGCGCCTTCCGCAATTACGCAGGTCCGCAAGTTCCCATGCCGATCATGGCCGCAAGCGCGGTGGCCTGGCGCGACGAAGCCCATGTCGTCGCAAACCGCGCCGCTTACGCGCAGAAATTCGAGATCGCAAAGCGCGTGCTCGGCAATCGCGCGGGTTTCCAGCTGCCGGAGGGCGGGTTTTTCCTGTGGCTCGATGTGGGCGACGGGGAAGCGGCAGCGCTCAAACTCTGGCGCGAAGGCGGCATCCGCGTGCTGCCCGGCGCCTATATGGGTAGGGAAATTGAAACCGGAAAACCCCGCACAAATCCTGGGTTTCCGTATGTCCGGGTGGCACTCGTTAGCGATTTGTCAACCATTGAGGCCACACTCACAAAGATGGGCGAAATCCTGAGCGAACCATGAGCCAGCGGCGCAGCATCGGCGTTTACGAACCGCGCACGCGCTCGCGCGCCATGGCCGACGCGCTGGCCGATGCAAGGCGCACGGTCATCCACGCCGCGGGCGTGGCGGCGTTGCGCGGCGCGGGCGCAATCCTGTTCCTGGGTTCGGTTGCGGGGCTCGTCGCGCTCGCCACCTACAATGCGAACGATCCCAGCCTGAATAATGCGAGCGGCGCCGTGCCCACCAATCTGCTCGGCGGCTTCGGCGCGACGGCGGCCGATCTCCTGCTTCAGACATTCGGAATGGCGGCGCTTGCGGCGCTCGCACCTCCCGCGGTGTGGGGCGCACGCGCGCTTTCGGGACGCGCGCTCTCCTATCCGCTGTGGCGCGCGCTTGCCTGGCCGCTCGGCACATTGTTCGTCGCGGCCGGATTGGGCGCATTGCCCGCGCCGATCGCGATGCCGGCGGGCGCGGGCGGATTGATCGGGCTCGCGGCCATCGGGCTCTCGTCGCATGCCGCCGAAGTCTATGGGCATGGCTGGATCGCAACCGCATTGCCGCTTTTGCTGTTGGTGGCGGGGCTGCCGCTTGCATTTCTCGCGACCGGATTGCGGCTGAAACCGATCCTGAATCTTTTCGTCGACGTTCCCGCATTCTTCGTCTGGATCGCGAGCGCGATCCACATTCCCGCTTTCCTGCGCCGCCACACCGGGGACGATTTCGCGCCGGACGACGAAGAAGAGGAATTCGAAGATTACGAAGACGATGCCGAAGATATCGGCCTTGCGGTCGTGCCCGAGCCGGTGGCATCGGGGCGCATCCGGCGCGAGGAGGACCGCAAGGTCCGCGTGAAACCGACGCGCCAGCCCGCGCTCAATCTCTCGAGCGGGGAATATCAATTGCCGGCGCTGGGCCTGCTCGCCGAACCCGTGCAGCGCGCCGACAATGCCTCGCTCTCCGACGAGGCGCTGGAAGAAAACGCGCGCATGCTGGAGGCGGTGCTGGCCGATTTCGGCGTACGCGGACGCATCACGGCGGTGCGGCCCGGACCCGTCGTGACGCTTTACGAATTCGAGCCCGCGGCGGGCGTCAAATCCAGCCGCGTGATTTCGCTCGCCGACGACGTTGCGCGTTCGATGAGCGCGGTGGCCGCGCGCATTGCCGTCATTCCCGGCCGCAATGTGATGGGTATCGAGCTTCCCAATCAGAATCGCGAAACGGTCTATCTGCGCGAGCTGCTGGGCGCCCACGAATACGAAAAAGCGCGCGCGCCGCTCATCCTCGCGCTCGGCAAGACCATCGGCGGTGAGCCGGTGATGGCCGATCTCGCGAAGATGCCGCATCTCCTGATCGCAGGGACAACGGGCTCCGGCAAATCGGTCGCGCTGAACACGATGATCCTGTCGCTGCTCTATCGCTGCCCGCCCGATCAGACCAAGCTCATCATGATCGATCCGAAGATGCTGGAATTGTCGGTCTATGAAGGCATTCCCCATCTGCTCGCGCCGGTCGTGACCGATCCGAGGAAGGCCGTGGTCGCGCTCAAATGGGCGGTGCGCGAGATGGAGGAACGCTATCGCAAGATGTCGAAGCTCGGCGTGCGCGGCGTCGAAGCCTTCAACGAGCGGGTGCGCAAAGCGAAGGACAAGGGCGAAACGCTGAAGCGCACGGTGCAGACCGGCTTCGACCGCGAAACGGGAAAGCCCATCTACGAAGACGAAGTGCTCGAACTCGAACCCATGCCCTATATCGTCGTGGTCGTGGACGAGATGGCCGATCTGATGATGATCTCCGGCAAGGAGATCGAAGGCGCGGTGCAGCGGCTCGCGCAAATGGCGCGCGCGGCGGGCATCCATCTGATCGCGGCGACGCAGCGGCCGAGCGTCGATGTCATCACCGGCACGATCAAGGCCAATTTTCCGACGCGCATTTCATTCCAGGTCACGAGCAAGATCGACAGCCGCACGATCCTCGGCGAACAGGGCGCCGAGCAACTGCTGGGCCAGGGCGACATGCTCTACATGATGGCGGGCGGGCGCATCCGCCGCGTGCACGGACCTTTCGTCACCGATCACGAAGTGGAAGATGTTGTTCGCTTCCTCAAATCGCAAGGCACGCCGGAATATCTCGATGCCGTGACCGAAGAACAGGACGACGAAGGCGACGATCCTTACGGCGTGCTTGGCGGCAATTCCGGTTCGGGCGACGATCTTTACGACAAGGCGCTCGCCATCGTCGCGCGCGAACGCAAAGCCACGACCTCTTATATCCAGCGAAGGCTGGAAATAGGCTACAACCGCGCCGCCCGCCTCATCGAGCGCATGGAGGAAGAAGGCGTGATCTCCAAGCCCAACCACAAGGGCCTGCGCGAGATCCTGCTTCCCGAGCACGACCGCTGAGCGGCTAGCCGTGCGCGCGGCGGCGCGTCGATCGCGTGCGCAGATAGATCGGTAGCCCCGCACCCAGCGCCATCACCACGAGCGTGATGAGGATCGCAGGGCCCGTCCCGCCCACCACCTGGTCGAGCGACAGCCCCGTCGCCACATTGAACGCCGCCAGCACCAGCACGAGCAGAAAGAAGGCCGCGAATGCGCCGCCAAGGCTGTCGAGCAGGGCGCGCAGGATCGGATGACGCCGGAAATAGGCGCGGATGCGCCCCGGCTTCTTGCGCGCGAAGATGACGTCGAGAAGATAATCGGTGTCGCGCTCGAAATCGGAATGCCGCACCGAGACCGCGTTCAGCTTCGTCAGCGGCTGCAATTCCTCCGGCAGGCGCGCGCGCGAAGGCATCAGCGCGCCATTGGCGAGCACGGGCAGAACCTTGGTCCCGCTCTTCAGTGCCTCGCGCACTTCGAGCCGCACGAAATCGTCCGGCTGGAAGATGCGCGCCTGATTGCCCGTGCCCTCGCCGCACCAATTGGGCCCGATGACGACCAGGCTGACGGCGCTTTGTTCGAGTGCGTTGCGGATTCGCCGCTCGAAATCTTCGCCGGCTTCGATCTCGTCCACGTCGAGGAACACGTCGCCGACGCCATGGGCATCGCGCAGTCTGTCGGCCAGGCGGCCGGAGAAATCCTGCGTGTCGCTGCGGCGGTAGCTGATGAACACATTCATGGCTTGCCGACAAGCGCGCCGTAGAGCCCCGCCTTGATCAGATGCGTGCGCGCATCGAGCCTTCCCGGAACGAGCGTGCTGACATTGCGATTGCCCTGTTTGCGGAATTCGTAGATCAGCGCCGTCACCTGATGATTGGCCGTGAAGGGGATCGAATAATAGGCGCCGGGCAATTCGTCCGCGCCCATGCGCAGCCAGGTCTCGGCGGCCGCGGCCGTCGGCGCGTGGCCGCTCGCCACGAAAGCGCGGTCGGTGACGACGAAGGCGATCAGCCGGTAATAGCCGTCGGGCGCGAAGAAGAGCCGCTTGACGTAATTGCCGAGCGTGAAGGGCGCGTTCGAATCGGGATCGAGAAAACGCACACCGCCGGGCGCGGGCGTGCCATCGGGCGCGATCTGTTCGAGACGCGCGACGAGCGCGAAACCGTCGGGCAC
>DATIZS010000264.1:0-4287 GCA_035516955.1 Rhizomicrobium sp. | reverse complement strand
TGCAAAGATCAGTTCGCCAAAGTCCTTATCGTCGGTCAAAAGCAGCCGCTGCTCACGAATAGCCAAATCCAGAACCGATCTGTCCTTGGATGAAGGCGATTGCTCCAGCACGTACAAGACATCGTGTCCTTCCGCACGAATTTGAGCGACAAGCTTTGCGGAAATACATTCGTCGGCGACCCAGCGGAGCGAGGCTTGCATCAGCCGTAGATCAACTCGTCATTATGAAGATAGTCGGCGGCAAAAGCCTGCGCCGCCCGAATGTCGGCAACGGTCAGATGGGGGTGATCCTCAATGATCTGCTGTTCCGTCAGCCCTGCGCCGAGCTTGCGCAAGATCAGTTCAACTGTAATGCGCGTTCCCTTTATCACGGGCTTTCCGACCATGATTTCCGGGTCGATCTGGATGCGTTCGTGTTTCATGGCAATCTCCTGATCGCACTATAGCACGGGGCGCCCAGAATCACACCACCGGCTCATCCACAAACGCGCGCCCCTCGCGGTCTTCGATGTCCACGATCCATATATCCGGATCGATGCGGATTTGTTTTTCGCACCAGCCTGCGATTTTTTCCGCGTCCGGCGCATCGCCGATGGGTTTGACCCAGACGAGTTCGCCCTCGCCGCGCCGGGCCTGCGTCAGCACGGTGGCGGCCGCGCCCGGCGGCGAAAGCCTGAGGATGATGGCGCCGCCCTCTTCCGCGCCGTGACGCACGACATAGGCGGACGCGCCGGCCACTTCCGCGCGGCGGATGAGCGCGCGGACGAAGAGGCCTGCTTTGAGACGGGGTATCATGCGCGAAGCATACGCTCACGCCGCGCGGAACGGCAGCACCTTCGCGCGCTCGCCCGTTTCGCTGACGCCGGCATGGGGCAGCGTCACGCGCACGGTCGTGCCTTCGCCGAGCACGGACTGGATCGCCGCTTCGCCGCCATGCAGCGCGGCGAAGGCTTTGACCAGTGCCAGGCCAAGCCCCGTTCCTTCCTGCGTGCGCACATGGGCGCCTTCGGCCTGTTCGAAAGGCTGGCCGATGCGTTTGAGATGTTCGGGCGCGATGCCCACGCCGGTGTCGGCCACGGCGAGCTCGACGCCCGCGCCCGCGCGCGCCGCCAGCAGATGCACCGTGCCGCCGCGCGGCGTGAATTTCACGGCATTGGTCAGAAGGTTCACCAGCATCTGCTTCACCGCGCGCGGATCGGCGAAGATCCTGCGCGCCGCGGGCGAGAGCCTGACCTTCAGCGCCACGCCCTTGCGCTCGGCCTGAAGCCGCACGAAGCGCAGCGCCTGATCGGCCACTTCGCCCAGATCGAAAAGCTCCTCGCTGAGCGCGAATTTGCCCGCCTCGATCTTCGACATGTCGAGGATGCCGTTGATGAGTTCGAGAAGATGGCCGCCGCTTTCGTGGATGAGCTTGGCATAATCGAGATAGCGCGCCGAACCCACCGGCCCGAACATCTCATGCGTCATCACTTCGGAAAATCCGATGATGGCGTTCAAGGGCGTGCGCAATTCGTGGCTCATATTGGCGAGGAAGCGCGATTTGGCGCGATTGGCCTCTTCGGCGGCGTCGCGCGCATCGATCAGGGCGCGCTCATGCGCCTTCCTTTCGGAAATGTCGCGCGTCACCGCCACGATGTCGGGGGCGCCTTCGGCCGGGCGGCAGCGCATCTCGCACCACACATAGGAACCGTCGTCGCGCTTCAGGCGGATTTCGGCCGCGGCCGCGTTTCCGAAATAGCTCGCCTGCACGAAGGCCGATTGCAGCGCGGCAAGATCGCCGGTGTGCACGAGGGCGGCCGGCGCAAGGCCCACGAGCTTTTCCGGCGCGCGGCCGAGAAGGGCCTGCGCCGCGGGGCTCGCGAAGCGGATGCGCCCGTCCGCGCCATGGCGCGTGATGAGGTCCATCGCATTGTCCGCGAGGAATCGGTACATGGCGGCACCTTCGGCGGCGGCGAGATCGGCGCGTCTCTGGCGCGCCTGCGAGGCGGCGGCGACGATTCCCGCCTGCACGATCGCGGCCAGGATCGAGGCGGCGTAAAGCTGCCAGGCGGGAAGCGCGAGATGCGGCGCGGGCAGCGCGGCGAAAGCCTGAAGGCCGGCGACGAAGCCGAGCGCGAGTGCGGCGGCCACGACCGCGCGGATCACCTGCGTACGTCCGCCTGCGAGCGCCGCCTCGGCCGGCACGAGCGCGAACCAGACGATCAGCGGCGAGGAAAGACCGCCGGTGATGGCGCAAAGATAGCCGACCGTGCCGGCAAAGAGCGCGAGCGATTGGGTTTCGAGCGATTCGAGCCTTGCGCGTCCGAGGGCCGCGATGGCGAGCCCCGCCGGCGCCATGAGCCAGACCATGGCGAGCGACTCGGCCACGTCCGGCCGTCCCACCAGAAGGACGAATGCAACCGAAAGCGCGGCCCCCAGCGCGGCCTTGGCCGCCTGCACCGAAACGAAACGCCGCCTCTGTGCATCGAGGCGGGATATCGCGGGAAATTTCGGTAAATCCGCCATTAAGCTTCACACTCTCGACCGGGCCCCGCCATGCGCATCCTCGGGCCGCCAGCGTTAACGAAAGTTGAATCGATGCGGGTTTCGTTCGTTAATCCGAAAGTTTTCCACAAGCGCCGATTCACCGCTTTTTAACGAGATTGACCTGATTCCGGCTCCCGCCAGAGCGGCGCAAGATTTCCGCAACAGCCCTCCATTAACCTCGGCACGGTGGGCCGGGGTGAAGACGTTGCGGGTCGCGCAGATAGAGGTGGAGCATGAGGAAGAGCGCGCGGTTTCGCCGCTCGAGGCGCTCGACGCCTTGCGCGTGGCCGTGACGGTCTACGATCCGGGCGAGCGGCTCGTCTATGCCAACGCCCATTACAATTACCTGTTCCGCCGCTTTCCGCCGCATCGCGAATTGCTGGGGCGGACCTATGCCGAGCTCGTGGCGCTCGAACTGGCCGAGGGCGAAACCGCGCCCCAAGGCAGCGCCGAGGATTATATCGCGGTGCGCCGCGCGCAACTGCACAGCGGCAATTACGCGCCCTTCGATCTCGAACTCGCCGACGCGCGCGTGGTGGAAATCAAGATGCGCCGCACCAAGGACGGCGGCTGGATCGGGCTCTGGACCGACGCCACGCAGGCGCGCGCACTCGCCGAACGCACGCGGCAGAAACTGCTCGTGAGCGAAGTGGAGGCGCAGCGGCAGGCCACCTATCTCGCCGATCTGACGAGGAGGCTCGATGCGGTGGCGAGCGAAGCCGATGCCGCCAAGACCACGCTTCTGCGCACCATGAGCCACGAGCTCAAGACGCCGCTGAACGCGATCCTCGGTTTCGCCGATCTGATGCGCGTGGCGGCGGGCCGGCTGACGCCCGAACAGGTGGCCGAATATTCCGGGCTGATCCATGGGGCGGGCGTCAATCTGTTGCGGCTGATCAACCAGATCCTCGACCTCACCAAGATCGCGGCGGGGCGCTTCACGCTCGACCGCATCGCGTTGCCTGCGGGCGCGCTGTTCCGCGATGCGCTCGAATGCTATGGCGCGGCGGCGCGCGAAAAGAACGTGTCGCTCGCGCTCGAGGATTGCGGCATGGACGCGGTGGCGCATGCCGACGAACCGGCGGCGCTCACCATGATGCGCAATCTGGTCGAGAACGCGGTCAATTTCACGCAGCCGGGCGGGCGCATCCGGCTCAAGGCGCAGCGCCAGGGCGCACGCGTGCGCATGAGTGTCGCCGACAACGGCCCGGGCGTCGCGGCCGAGGATCTCCAGCGCATCACCAAGCCCTTCGAACAGTCCAAGCGCGGCATGACCGACCGGCCGCACGGGGCGGGATTGGGATTGCCGCTGGTCAAGGCGCTGGCCGAACTCCATGGCGGCAGGCTCGAACTCGAAAGCGCGCTCGGCGAAGGTTTCACGGCCACCCTCGAATTGCCGGCGGCGTAGCCGACATTTGATACGCGAAAACTGTTCCGTGAAATTCCCACAATCAATTGGTCGGGCCGCTCCCCGAAATTGCCGCGAAAATCCGAATAAATTTGCACCGAATTTTTAAGCTAACGGCGGGAAACGGCCGGATTAACCGAAACATTTTCAAATTTAGAGATCGGGTTCAGGACTCTTGAAAGCCGGCCACGGCATCCTCGCGAAAGCCGACCGGGAGAAGCCCATGATTTGGCGGGCCCTTTTATTCGTTGCCGCGGTGGCGCTGTTCGCGCCGCAAACGCCCGATACGGGCATCGGTCCGTACCCGATCGGCACGACCTGCCACGACGGCGCCTGCACCGTCGACGCAGGCA
>DATIZS010000263.1:0-5588 GCA_035516955.1 Rhizomicrobium sp. | reverse complement strand
AAAAGCGCCGCAGCGATCGAGACGGGCGGGCTGTCGGGGGCGCCGCTTTTCGCGCGCTCGACGGAGGTATTGCGCCAGATGCGCAAGCATGTCGGCAACAGGCTGGTGCTGGTGGGCGTGGGCGGCGTGTCGTCGGGCGCCGATGCCTATGCCAAGATCCGCAGCGGCGCCACATTGGTGCAGCTTTATACGGCGCTCGTCTTCCACGGCCCGGGCCTCGTCGCGAAGATCAAGCGCGATCTGCTTTCGCTTCTGCAGCGCGACGGTTTTTCGAATGTCGCGGACGCGATCGGCGCCGATTTGCGCTGATTGCACAAGCAACGGTCAATCTGCATGCATCCTGTGCATTAAGGATCGCGCGATTTGCCGCCATCGGCCGCGCACCCGCGGACTGCGCACGCGCATGGTTTTTGCTACACTCGCCGGGGAGCCTTGGGGGCGGATATGGTGCATTCGAGTTGGGGCGATGTGTGGAGGCTCGCGCTCGGCGTCTTCGCCGGGCAGCGCATCGAGGTGCGGATCCTGATCGGGCTTCTGGCGGCGTTTCTTGCGCTGATGGTGATCGAGGGATTGCGCGCGAGTTTCTTTCCGAAGCGGCACGAGACGCCCGCAACGCCTGAGCCGGAAGAGCGGATCGTTTTCATTTCGAAGCCGCCTTCGCCCGAAGCCATGGCGCTTCCGCAAGCGCCGCCGCAATCTTTCGCCGCGCGGCGGGCAAACGTGCCGCCGCCAAATCCCAAGCGCGCGGTTTTGTCCGTGCGCCGCCACAAGCCGACGCGGCCTATCATCCGCCGCGAAGCGAATGGCGCGATGCTAGCTGGCGATCAGGAAGTGGCCGCGCAGCGCGGCGATGGGTTTTGACTCGTCTTCCTGCCACATCTCGGCATGGACATTGACGACACGCCGTCCCTGCTTGGCGATGCGCGCGCGGGCATGGCTCCCAACCGCGCGGCCGCTGCGCAGATAGTCGATGGTGATGTCGACGGGTTTGGGCAGCCGCGGCAAGCGGCGTTCCCACACCATCTGCGCGATCGCAGCCGTCTCCAGAAGCGAGCCGATCACGCCGCCATGCAGCGCCGGCAGCACCACATTGCCGACGAGATGCGGTGAAAACGGCATGCTCAGTGTGAGAAGGCCGTTTTCGACCTCGGCGCCGATGCCCAGATGCTGCGTATAGGGAATGAGCGCAAGCAGCGCCTGCGGATCGGGCGCGGAATTTCCGGCGGCGGCGCGGGCGAGAAGGTCCATCGTCATTCCCTCGGCGGGATCATCGCGGGCTGGCCGCGCATCAGCATGAACGTGCCGGTGCAGATGGCGACGGGATTGGAAGCATCGCTCTGATAGGCGGCGCCCCGCACGAAGGCCACGTCGTGACCGACCTTCAGGCAGTGGCATTCGGCGACGATATCCTCGCCCGGCACGGCGGGCTTCATGTAATCGATGCGCAGATCGAGCGTCGCGATCGGCATCGGCTCGCGCAACACGCCCATCACCGCCATGCCGCTCGTGTGATCGAGAAGGCCGGTGATGACCCCGCCATGGACCACGCCGGTATCGGGATCGCCCACCAGCTTCAGGCTATAGGGCACGCGCGTCAGCGCCCGCTCGCGGCCGATCTCGACCAGCTCGCCGCCGAGGCTTGCCAGAAAAGGTGTCTGGCCCATCAGTTTGAAGGCCTGGCCCAGCCATGGCGCCGTGGATTCGCCCGATTTTTCGCTCATAGACCCGCGTTGAAGGGGAACGGGTGGCCGCTGTCAACGGCTTTCGCGCAAAAATTGACGTTGCGTCACTGTCATATAGTCGACCATATTCCGAAGGTCGGGAGCCTTCATGGATACAGAATTGGCGCCGCGACCGGGGGCCAAACCCGCCGGCAAGCGCGAACAAACGAAAGTTCAGAACCGCCAGATCATTCTGGAGGCGGCGCGGATCGTCTTCGCCGAGCTCGGCTATGGGGCGACGACGGTGCGCGACATCATCCGCGCCACGCCGCTCGCCTCGGGAACCTTCTACAATTACTTCAAATCGAAGGAGGAAGTGTTCCAGGCGATCCAGGACGAGAGCGCGCTGCGCATCCGCCCGCGCCTGCGCGAGGAGCGCGCCAAGGCGAAATCGATCGAGGAATTCATTTCCGGCACCTTCCGCACCTTCTTCGAATTCGTGGCCGCCGACGAACAGAACTTCCACGCCATCCGCCGCAACACCGATACGCTGCGCGTGCGCATGGATACGCCCGAGATCATCGCGGGCTTCGAGGAATTGCGCGAGGACCTCGAGACCGCGATCGCCAAGGGCGTGTTTCCCCCGGTCGACGCCGATTATCTGATGGCGGCCATCGTGGGCGTCGCCTTCGAAATCGCCGAGCGCATGCTGCGCCGCGATCCCCACGACATCGAGGAAGCCGCGCGCTTCGCAACCGAACTCTTCATGGGCGGCGTGCGCGCGCTGCCGCACCGCAAATCCGCATGAAGGCGCTTGTCTGCCGCAGGCTCTCCGAAGATATCGGCACGCTTCGGATCGAGGAAATCGCGCGCGCGCGCCTGGCCGTCGATCAGGTGCGGGTGCGTATCCGGGCGGCGGCGGTGAACTTTCCCGATCTTTTGATGGTCGAGGGGAAATACCAGCACAAGCCCGAATTGCCGTTCATCGTGGGCGGCGAATTCGCTGGCGACGTGATCGAGGCCGGCCCGCTCGCGGAACGATTCAAGATCGGCGATCGCGTGATCGGCTCCGGCTTGACGGGCGCATTCGCCGAGGAAGCGGAGCTTCCCGAGGCGCAATTGCGGCCACTGCCGTCCGGCGCCGATTACGCGACCGCGGCCGGATTCACGATGGCCTATCTCACCGCCTATGTCTCGCTGGTGCGCCGCGCGGAATTGCAGGAAGGCGAATTCCTGCTCGTGCATGGGGCGTCCGGCGGCGTCGGCCTTGCGGCGGTGGATCTCGGACGCGTGCTCGGCGCACGCGTGATCGCAACCGCCTCGAACGAAGCCAAACGGAATTTTCTGTTGCGCTATGGCGCCGAGCACGTGCTGCCGTCCACGGGTTTTCGCGAAACCGTGAAGGCGATCACCGCGGGGCGCGGCGCGGATGTGATCTACGATCCGGTGGGCGGCGATGCGTTCGACGAATCCACGCGCTGCATCGCCTTCAACGGGCGGCTGCTGGTGGTGGGTTTCGCGAGCGGGCGCATTCCTTCGATCGCCGCGAATATTCCGTTGATAAAAGGATTTTCCGTGGTCGGCGTGCGCGCCGGGGAATATGGCAGGCGCGATCCCGCGAAAGGGCGCGAGAACATCGAAGCGATCGATTCGCTTCTGACCGAAGGAAAGCTGCATCCTTACATCGGTGCGCGGTTCGGCCTCGATCAGGCGGCCGATGCGATGCGCATGCTCGCCGACCGCAAGGCGATCGGGAAGGTGATCATCGAGCCGTGAATTCAGCCAGCGGAAAATTTTTTCCTCCCCCCTCCCCCCGTGAATAGCGATTGTAAAAGGCCAATAAAAACAATGCGCCCTTCCGGCGCTATCCCCGGACTTATCCATCAACACCGCGTCAACTTTGTGCGCCTCCATCATGCAACGCATGTGGGAAATGTGATTGCGAATTCAAGACGGGTATTTCGATTTCCGCCCCAGTTTGCGGGGGAGGAAAACAAGAGCCGCTATCTGTTCAGACTCTGGAGCGCCTTCAAGATCGCATCCGTCATCGCCATGGTGCCAACCTTGGTCATGCCGGGCTGCATGATGTCGCCGGTGCGGTAGCCCTCGGCCAGAACGCGCTCGACCGCGCGTTCGAGCAGCTTCGCGTCTTCCACGCGGCCGAAGGAATAACGCAGACACATCGCGAGCGACAGGATCGAGGCGATCGGGTTGGCGAGGCCTTTGCCGGCAATATCCGGCGCGCTGCCATGAATGGGCTCATAGAGCGCGGGTTGTTTGCCGCTTGCGTCCTTCGCGCCGAGCGAGGCCGACGGCAGCATGCCGATGGAGCCGGTGAGTTGGGCCGCTTCGTCGGACAGCACATCGCCGAAGAGATTGTCCGTGACGATCACGTCATATTGCTTGGGATTGCGCACGAGCTGCATGGCGCAATTGTCGGCGAGAACGTGAGACAGCTCGATGTCGGGAAATTCGCGTTTGTGGATGTCGCTCACCACTTCGCGCCACAACACGCCCGTGACCATGACGTTGGATTTCTCGGCCGAAGCCACGCGCTTTGTGCGCAGCCGCGCCAGCTCGAAGGCGACGCGCGCGATGCGCGCGATTTCGTGGGTGGTATAGACCTGCGTGTCGACGGCGCGCTTTTCGCCGTTGGGCAACGCCGTCGTTTCCTTCGGCTCACCGAAATAGACCCCGCCCGTCAATTCGCGCACGATCAATATGTCGAGGCCCGAAACGATCTCGGGCTTCAGAGAGCTTGCGTCCTTCAGCGCATCGAAGCAGAGCGCAGGCCGCAAGTTTGCGAACAATTCCAGATCTTTCCGAAGGCGCAAAAGCCCGCGTTCGGGCTTTTGTTCGAACGGAAGTTTGTCCCATTGCGGCCCGCCGACCGCGCCGAACAGCACCGCATCGGCCCTCTTCGCTTTGGCGATGGTTTCGTCGGGCGCGGAGGTGCCGAGTTTTTCGTGCGCGATGCCGCCGACGAGCGCGGTTTCGGTTTCGAAAGCGAGATTTCGGTTTCGCGCATACCAGCCGAGCACGCGCTCGGTCTCGCTCATCACTTCGGGGCCGATGCCGTCGCCGGGGGTAAGCAGGATTTTGTAGGTCATGTCAGAGCCACGGCGCCTGCATCTTCTGCCGCGCCTCAAAATCGGAAATCTTATTCTCGTTGCGCAGCGTCAGCCCGATATCGTCGAGCCCTTCCATCAGGCAGCGCTTGCGGTGAGGATCGACGTCGAACTTGATGACGCCGCCGTCGGGTCCCCTGATTTCCTGCGCCGGCAGATCGATGGTGATGGTGGCGTTGGCTCCGCGCGAGGCATCGTCAATCAGCTTGTCGATCTCTTCTTGCGGCAGCGTGATGGGCAAAATGCCATTCTTGAAGCAGTTGTTGTAGAAGATGTCGGCGAAGGACGGCGCGATGATGCACCTGATGCCGAAATCGAGCAGAGCCCACGGCGCGTGCTCGCGCGAAGACCCGCAGCCGAAGTTCTCGCCGGTGATGAGAATGGTCGCTTGCGTGTATGGCGGCTTGTGCAGCACGAAGTCGGGATGGGCCACGCCCTTCTCGTCATAACGCAGCTCGGCGAACAGACCTTTGCCGAGCCCCGTGCGCTTGATGGTCTTCAGATATTGCTTGGGGATGATCATGTCGGTGTCGACATTGATCATCGGCAAATAGGCGGCGATCCCGGTCAGCGTGGTGAATTTTTGCATGGCGAGCCTCGTTCGGATGAGGGTCTATTTAGCCTCAATGGGGCGCGCTTTCCAGAAGCAAAGGCCCGCTTGGCTTCGCCATATCTTCGCTTTTCTCTCGCGAAGGCCCAGATTAAGTTCGCCCGTCCGAGGGATCGAGGGAGCTGCGCAAAATGAACGGCAAGATCGTCTACGAGGCGCATCCGGCGATGTTCCGGGCGCATCCGTTCT
>DATIZS010000262.1:0-12163 GCA_035516955.1 Rhizomicrobium sp. | reverse complement strand
GGCGCGTGCGATTTTGGAAGCGGCGCTTGCGGTGGAAGCGGCGGGCGGGGCGGCCGTCGATCTCGAAATCATGATCCCCTTGGTCGGGTTCAAGTCCGAACTCGACATGTTGAAGGAGCGCATCGACGCGGTGGCCGACGCGATCAGGAACGAGCGCGGCAAACTGCCCGATTACCTCATCGGCACCATGATCGAATTGCCGCGCGCGGCGCTGCGCGCGGGCGAGATCGCCAAGACCGCGCAATTCTTCTCCTTCGGCACCAACGATCTGACGCAAACCGCGCTCGGCATGAGCCGCGACGATGCGGGAATGTTCCTCACCGAATATCTCGCCAAGGGTTTGATCGCGCGCGATCCCTTCGTGACCATCGATCAGGAGGGCGTCGGCGAACTCGTCAGAATCGCGGGCGAACGCGGGCGCAAGACGCGCGCGAATCTCAAGCTCGGCATCTGCGGCGAGCATGGCGGCGATCCGGATTCGATACGCTTTTGTCACGAATCCGGACTCGATTATGTCTCGTGTTCACCGTTCCGTGTGCCCGTCGCGCGGCTCGCGGCGGCGCAGGCGGCGTTAACAAACATTGCGGAATCGGATTGATCCGTACACAGACTATGCAGGAAAACCTTGGTTTTTCTGACGATTCGTGACACCGCGTCATGTTATATGCCGATTTTATTTGACGATTCGGTTTTTCGCTGGCAGAACCGCGCGCGTCGAAGAAGCGGGCACGAACTTTGCGCAAGACTGCGAGCGGAAAATCCCAAGAGCGCACATGACTCCCGCATTCCATCACGCGTGCGAGCGTTCGGATCGCGTCCTCATCGGCGCGTTTCTGCTCCTGTTGATCACGGCCGGTGCGGCGATCGCATCCAATCCGTACACGGATTATATCCCGGCCGACAGCCGCGCCGAGCTCGCCAAACCCGTGAAGCTTACCGTCGCCGCGCCGTCGCCGGGCGAGATCGCCACGATGAAGCGGCTGGCCGAGCGGCGCTGTCTCGCCGAGGCCATGTATTACGAAGCGCGCGGCGAAGGCGTCCAGGGCGAAGAGGCCGTCGCCGAAGTGGTCTTCAACCGCATGCGTTCGGGCGCCTTTCCCTCCACCGTCTGCGGCGTCGTCTATGAGGGCGCCAATCTCAAGCACGCCTGCCAGTTCAGCTTCACCTGCAACGGCGAGCTGAGGCGTCCGAAAAACGCGCGCGCCTGGACGCGGGCGAATTTCCTCGCCGCCAAGATCATGATGGGCGCGCTGCCGCTTTCCGATCTGACCGACGATGCGACCTCCTATCACGCGGTCGACGTGCAGCCCGGCTGGGCGGACCAGATGGAGCGCACCGTCCAGATCGGCAATCATGTCTTCTATCGCGAGGCGGCGCGCTCGCGCTCGAGCTAGGGCGAAGCATCTGTCGCCAACATTGCGCGAACGTCAGGCAACCCTTGACGCAAATCAACGCGGCCAATTCAACCTTAAGGCATGTTGGCCGTGGGCGGCGCGGCGTCGTGCCTTCGGCGCGTGTCGTGCGGCGTTTGCCGGTCACATCGCCGCATCAAAGCCGCGCTGCCCACCTCGATCTAGGTATTTCTACGTACGTTTCGAATTTCGCAAAAGAAAATTCCGTCATCGCCCGCGGATGCGGGCGATCCATTTTTCTTTTCCGTGAAAAAAATGGATGGCCCGGAACTCACGCTCGGACCGGGCCATGACGGAAGAGAGAATTACTCCGTCCCGAACACCGCGAGCACGCGCTTCTTGATCTGGGCGCGGATGAAGCGCGGCGCGAGCGCCTTCATCACGTCGAGGAAGCGGATTTCCGGCGGCACATACCAGTGCAGCTGGTCGCTGTGATAGGCGTTCCACACGCATTGCGCGACCGACGTCGCAGGCATCAGCCGGAACATGCCTTTCTTCGGCGCAAGCGCCTCGAGTTCCGAAACGCTTTGCGGCACGGCGCGGTCGTTGGAACGATTGGGCGTCGTGCGCAGGATATTGGTGTCGATCAATCCCGGCAGCGTATCGGCCACGCGCACGCCGAAGCGCGAGAATTCGATCGAGAGCGCTTCCGTCAATCCCTTCACCGCATGCTTGGTCGCCGAATAGACCGCGATGCGCGGCATGCCATAGGTCGCCGAAGACGACGACGTGATGAACGCCATCGAATTGGGCGTCGCCTTGAGCAGCGGCAGCGCCGCATAGATGGAATTGATCACGCCGATCAGATTGACGCTCACCACGCGCATCGCCGCGTCGTAGGGAATGTCCTCGAACCAGCCGCTTTCGCCGATCCCGGCATTGGAGAACAGCATGTCCATCTTGCCGCCGGTCTCGGCCGCGAATTCCGCCACGGCCGCATCGAAATCGCGCTTGTCGGTGACGTCGAGCCGGCGCGTCAGGCAATTGTCGGCGCCGATTTCCTGTTCCAGAGTCTTCAATCCATCCACATTCACGTCGAAGCAGCCGGTGAACCAGCCCTTGGAATGAAAGAGTTTCGCCGTCTCGCGGCCCATGCCGCTTGCCGCACCCGTGATGAAGATCGATTTGCGTCCGCGCGCCTTGCCCGCCATGTGCGTTCCCTCAGAAGTTCACGCGGCGCGTGATGGCGCCGTCGACGAGCATGTTGATGCCCGTCGTGTAGCTCGAGGCCGGGCTCGCCAGAAACACCGCCGCATTGGCGATGTCCTGCGGCGTGGCGGCGCGGCCGGTGGGATTGCGCGCCATTGCCTGTTTGAAGAATTCCGGCGAATTCTGCTCCACCATGTGCCACACGCCGCCCTCGAAATAGACCATGCCGGGCGACACGACATTGGCGCGGATCTTCCGCTTGGCGTGCTGGCGCGCCAGCCCCTTGGCGTAGTGGATGAGCGCCGCCTTGATCGGGCCGTAGGATTCCGCGCGGTCGCTTTCCGCCGCTGACACCGATGCGATGATGATGAACGCCGCGTCGCCGTGTTTCTTGCCTGCCTCTTCGAGAAACGGCCGCGCCGCATCGAAGGCGTTCACCGCGCCCAGAACATCGAGCTTGAAATTGGAATCCCATGAGGCGGGGTCCGCGCCTTGCGCCATCGCGCCCGCATTGGACACGAGGATATCGATGCCGCGGAGTTCCTTGCCCGCCGCTTCGATCCATTTCTTCAGCGCCGCGCCATCGGTAATGTCGACGCTCGCGCCCGTCGCGCCCACGCCTTTGGATTTGAGCGCGCCGACCGCGTCCCTGATCTGATCTTCATGCCGCGCACAGATTGCGACATTGGCGCCTTCGCCGGCCAAAGTCTCCGCGATCGCCCGCCCGATACCGCGCGTGCCGCCAAGCACGATCGCGTTCTTGCCCTTGAGATGGAGGTCCATGGTTCACCCGTTTGTTATCGCGGGCGAGAGTGCATCAAAAATCCAGCGCCACGTCCAGATTGGGCGCGGAATGGGTGATGCTGCCGGCCGAAATATAATCCACGCCGGTTTCGGCAATGGCGCGGACGGTGGCGAGCGTCACGCCGCCCGAGGCTTCCAGCACCGCGCGGCCCTTGGTGAGGGCAACGGCGCGTTTCAGCTCGTCGGGCTTCATGTTGTCGAGCAGGATCGTATCGACACCGAGCGCCAGCGCCTCTTCGAGCTGGGCGAGGCTGTCCGCCTCGACCTCGATCTTCGCCATATGGCCGAGGCCGGCGCTCACGCGCTCGATTGCCGCGCGAATGCCGCCCGCGGCGACGAGGTGGTTGTCCTTGATCAGCACCGCATCGTCCAAACCGAAGCGGTGATTGAATCCGCCGCCGCAACGCACGGCGTATTTTTCGAGGGTGCGCAAACCGGGCGTGGTTTTGCGCGTGCAAGTGATGCGCGCCTTGGTGCCGGCAACCGCATCGGCCAATGCGCGCGTGGCGGTCGCGACACCCGACAGATGTCCCAGAAAATTCAACGCGACACGTTCGCCGGAAAGAATCGAGCGGGCAGGGCCTTCGATTTGTGCCAGCACGGTTGCGGCCGCAACGGTTTCGCCGTCGGAATGTTCGTTGCGGAAAGAGACTTTCGGATCGATCAGGCGGAACGCGCATTCCGCCGCGATCAATCCGGCGATGGTTCCGGCTTTGCGCGCGACGAGCTTTGCCTTCGCGCGCGCCTCCGCCGGCACCGTCAATTCGCTCGTGATATCGCCCGCACGGCCGAGATCTTCTTCCAGCGCCGCGCGCACCACCGGCTCGATCAGCAGCGCGTGTGGCGGGCGGGTGAAGGGCAGGGCGAGCGAACGCATTCAACCCTCCCCTTGAGGGAGGGTCGAAATCGCGAAGCGTTTTCGGGGAGGGGTTAGGCTGTGCTGTTCGTGGCTTTCACCCCTCCCCGAAAAATTCTTCGAATTTTTCGACCCTCCCTCAAGGGGAGGGTTGGAAATCCTCTCCGCATCCGCCAGCGTCATGAACGAGCGTTTGCCGTTCGCATCGGTCTGCGGGAAGTCGGTGCGGAAATGGCTGCCGCGGCTTTCCTTACGGGCCAGCGCCGCGGCGGCGATCAGCCGCGCGGTTGCAGTCATGTTGAGCAACGCGGGTTCGGATGCGCCGACGCGTTCGACCGCATCGATCACCGACAGCGCTTCGCTCAAGCCCTTTGCATCGCGCTCAAGCCCCACAAATTTCGTCATCGCATCGCGCAAAGCATGCGGCGGCATGGGGGAGGCGAAGCGTTCGGGCACTTGCGGCGTGCCATGGCCTGGCGCCTGCGTGACGTTGGCGCGGATATCTTCGGCCACGCGCGCGCCGAACACCAATCCTTCGAGCAGCGAATTGGAGGCGAGCCGGTTGGCGCCGTGCAAACCGGTGCTGGCGCATTCGCCATTCGCCCAGAGCCCTTCGAGCGAGGTGCGGCCCTGCGCATCCGCTGCGATGCCGCCCATGTGGTAATGGGCCGCCGGTGCAACGGGGATGGGCTGCGTCGCGGGATCGATGCCCGCGTCGCGGCAGACGCCGTAAACGGTCGGGAAACGGTTCGCGAAATTTTCGATGGCGCGGCAATCGAGGAATGTTTTGTGGCCGTGTCCGATCTCGCGATGCAGCGCGCGCGCCACCACATCGCGCGGCGCGAGTTCGGCATCGGCGTGGATCGCCGGCATGAAGCGCACGCCGGTTTCGTCGATCAGGATCGCGCCTTCGCCGCGCAGCGCTTCGGTTGCCAGCGGGGCGGGATCGCGGCCGATGGCGATGGCGGTCGGATGGAACTGCACGAATTCCGCATCGGCGATGACGGCGCCCGCGCGTGCGGCCATTCCGAGGCCCTCGCCGCGTGCTTCCGGCGGATTGGTGGTGACGCCGAAGAGGGCGCCGACGCCGCCGGTCGCGAAAATCACGGCAGGCGCGCGGAACAGCACCAGACGCGCCTGCGCGCCGATGCCGTGACGCGCGAACAGCCCGACCACGCGGCCGTCTTCCATCGCGAGTTCGATGGCGTGATAGCCTTCGAGCAACGTGATCGATGGCGCAGCCAGCGCGCGTTCGGCCAGCACGCGCGTGACTTCGGCGCCGGCGCGGTCGCCTTTCACATGCACGATGCGTTTTGCCGAATGCGCCGCTTCGCGTCCGAGCGCCAGCGAGCCGTCTTCGTTGCGGTCGAAGGGCGCCCCCAATGCGACGAGATCGCGGATGCGCTCGGGCGCCTCGCGCGCGACGAAGGCGGCGACTTCCGCATCCACCGTGCCGGCGCCTGCCGCAATCGTATCGGCGGCATGGGCTTGCCAGGAATCATCCGGATCCATCGCGGCTGCGATGCCGCCTTGCGCCCAGGCGCTCGATCCCGACACGCCGGGCCGCGTGCCTGCGAGCACCAGCGCCGGGAAGGGCGCGAGCTTCAACGCCGTGAACAATCCGGCGAGGCCTGCGCCGAGGATCAGCGCGCCCTTGGCCTCGATCACATTGTCGATGGCGCGGCTCATCTCACGCGGCCTTCGGCAGCTTCACCGCCAGCATGCGCTCCACCGCCGCTTTGGCGCGCGCGGCAATCGCCGGATCGACCGTTACTTCGTGGTTCATCGTCTGCAGCGAATGCAGAATCCCCGGCAATGTGATGCGGTGCATGTGCGGGCAGAGATTGCACGGCTTGACGAATTCCACATCGGGATATTCCACCGCCACATTGTCGCTCATCGAGCATTCCGTCACCATCACCACGCGGTGCGGCCGGTGCTTGCCGACATAGCCGATCATGGCGCTGGTGCTTCCTGCGAAATCGGCTTCCGCCACCACGTCGGGCGGGCATTCGGGATGGGCGAGCACCACGATGCCCGGATTGGCCTTGCGGTAGTCGCGGATTTCGGCCGCCGTGAAGCGCTCATGCACTTCGCAATGGCCCTTCCAGGCGATGATCTTGACGGGCGTCTGTTTGGCGATGTTCAGCGCCAGATATTCGTCCGGCGTCATGATGACGGTATCGACGCCCCATTCGCGGGCGATGTCTTCCACCACCGCTTTCGCGTTGGACGAGGTGCAGCACACATCGCTTTCGGCTTTCACGTCGGCGCTTGTGTTCACGTAAGTCACGACCGGCAGGCCGGGATATTTCTGCTTGAGCAGACGCACATCCGCGCCCGTGATCGAGGCCGCGAGCGAACATCCCGCGCGCAGATCGGGGATCAGCACCGTCTTGTCCGGCGAAAGGATCTTCGAAGTCTCCGCCATGAAATGCACGCCCGCCTGCACGATCACCTTGGCATCGGTCTTGGCGGCTTCGCGGGCGAGCTGCAGCGAATCCCCGCGGAAATCGGAGACGCAATGGAAGATCTCCGGCGTCATGTAATTGTGCGCCAGGATGACCGCGTGTTTCTCGCGCTTCAGCGCGTTGATGGCGGCGACATAGGGCGCATGCACCGGCCATTCGATCTCCGGCACGACATGGGCGACCTTGGCGTAGAGCGCCCGCGTCGCTTGCGCCACGTCCGGCGTGTAGGGCAGGAAGTCCTTGCCCTCGACGGCCTTGTCCATTTCCGCCTCCTTATGCTCCTTTTGAGCATATATATAGGGCGAAAAGACCGGCCTTGAAGGCCGGTCCCTCGATTTGTGAAGCTTATGCTAGCCCTGAGCATAAATCCGTCAAGAGCCATCCTTAACGGGGCCGTAAGCCTTTGCGGCGCGGGAAGCGGCGCCCAGGGCCTAACGCCTTGATCGCAAAGCCGATCCTGCGCGCCCGCCACTCGCAATACGGCCTGTTACCCGGGCGCAACAACTTACAGAATTGTCAATAAACTATTGAACGGGGCTACATTCTTGCGGCCACAATAGCTAAGGTATAGTGGCGAAGCGGGCGATGACTCGCGTGAACGTGCAAGCGGAGGGATTCCACGTGTTCAATAGGAAAATTCTTTTTGGTTCGGTCTGCGCGCTGGCATTGGGCATTGCGGGCCCGGCGCTCGCCGACGATATGGGAACCATGGGCGGTATGTCGAATTTCAGCGGAACGCTGAGCGGCGATTATACCAACACCCACTTCAAAAGCCTGGGAAATGTCGACGCCTGGGGCGGCAATGGTGAAGCGATGTTCGGGCTTGGCTCGACCGGCGTGAACCTGCAGGCCGATGGCGGCTATCACACCGGCACCGTCAAGTTCTTCGGCGATAGCTTCGACGCCGATACGTGGAACGCCGACGGCAGCCTCTTCACGCTGATCAACAATGCGGGACGGCTGGGCGCGACCTACGGCTACAGCGAACTGCACATCTCCGATTGGGGCACGGCGCACAATCAGAATTACGGCCTCTTCGGCGAATGGTGGGCGATGCATCAGCTCACCGTCGCGGGCAAGGCCGGCGGGTTCGACGGCAATCTGCTCGGCAGCGGCTACTATGCCGGCGCGCAGGGCAAGTTCTATGCGATGGACGATCTGGCGCTGAGCGCGGCGATCGACCATACGCATTACAACTCGGGCGGCGGCTTCCAGGAGACCGACTACACGCTTGCCGGCGAATATCTGTTCTCCGAGGAATTCCCGATCTCGGCGACGGGCGGATGGAGCTATGGCGACGTGGCCGGCGAACACGCCGACACCTGGTTCATCGCCCTGAAATACTATTGCAACGGCAATTCCGGCGCGATGACGCTGGTCGACCGTCAGCGCAGCTCCGGTACGCTGGGCTACGACGTCGGCCCGGGCGCGCTCCTGGCGCGTTACTCGTTCTAAGCCGGACGCCACGCCTTCAAGCGCCGCGCATCGCAAGATGCGCGGCGTTTTGTTTTGGCATGTTTGCCCGCTTGCCCCACTTGTCACGGCCCGCCTGGTGCGGGCCGCCCAGGTGACGATGGCGAGATGGTGCAGAACCCAACTGGGTGGCCCGCCGTTGCGGGCCATGACAATTGTGCGGTGTCAAGACATGGCCACCCTACCGCCGCATCCCGAAGCGCAAGCCCGGCGAAGGGCGCTCGCTCAACACTTCGCGGCGGAAGCGGAAGAGTTCGGCCGGCCGGCCGCGCGCCAGCGCGGTGAACTTGCCCGTGCCTTCGACCAGGCCGCCGCCCTCCACCAGCCTCCGGAAATTCTGCTTGTGCAGGCGCACGCCCGAAATCGCCTCCACCGTGCGCTGCAATTCGAGCAGCGTGAAATGCGGCCCCATCAGCTCGAACACGACGGGGCGGTATTTCATCTTGCCGCGCAGCCGCGCGATTGCGGTTGCCAGGATGCGCCGGTGATCGAAGATCATGCTCGAGCCGAGCGGCGTCGCGGGAAGTGCGGCCTGGCGCCCGTCGCGCTTGGCCTCTTCCACCAGCCCCGCTTCGTAGAGAAGCTCGTAGCGTTCGAGCACGCGCTCTTCGTCCCACGGCAATCCATCGAGCCCGAAGCAGAGGCGCACGCGATCCTTGTGGCGCTCGTCGGTCTTCGCGAAGCTCTTGAGCGCGGGAAGAATCACCGCGTCGATGATCTCCGGCTTCCTGGTGCGCCTGTCCTCCCACGGAAAATAGCCGTACCACGCGCTCCAGCGCGTATCGGGCGCCTTCAAGCCCGCGCCTGCGCGCACCAGCGCCAGATAGCCGACCGAAACCACGCGCGGGCCTTCGCCGGGCTTGACCATATGGCGCCCGCGATCGCCGAAGGTGTAGAGCTGCTCGGCATAATCGAGATCGAGATAGGTCTGTTCGTGCACCCAGGTGCGCAAGCCGTTTTCCAGCGTGCGGTGGCGGAGCGGATCGAAGGGGCCGAAGGGAAGCCCGTCGCCGCCCGCATCGTGATGCACGGCGAGCACGCGCGGCTCTTCGTCGGAAACCGAAACGATGGCGGCCGAAAGGCCGATGCGCACGACATTACGGGGCGCGGCGCGGCTCACAATTCTTCCAGCGAGAGCGGAAGCTCGACGCATTCGCCTTCCACCACCAGGAGGCCGCGGCCGATCTCCTCGACCGCTTCCACCATGCGCCCCTTGCGCTGCAGGATGGCGTCGGCATAGCGCACCATCAGCGCATTGGGCCAGGCATGGGGCGCGCGGAAGCGGATGGCCTGGGCGATCTCGCGTTCGCGTCCCGGAAAGCGGTCGCAGAGCAGCGTATAGGCCCCGGCCATCGAGCGGCTGACGCCCGCCCAGCAATGGATCAGCATCGGCGCTTTCGCATTCCAGCCGCGGCCGAATTCGACAAGCTCGGCGACGTGGCGCTCGGTCGGCGGATCGAGGCTTTCCTCGATGACGGAAACATCGTTCAGCCCGAGCTTCAGATGGCGCGCCGCTTCGATTCCTTCCGGCGTCTCGATCATGTGTTCGGGCGAGAGCAGCGTGATCATGTGCGACGGGCGGTAAAGCCGGATCATGTCTTCGATGGCCGACAAGGGCGTGACGAGGATCATGGGCATGGGCCAGTCCTAGCCGAGAGCCATGGCAGTTGGAAGGCTTTGGAGGGGTTTACGCCCTCTTTGAACCACCACTTTCGTCATCGCCCGGCCCGGAGCATTTTTGCGGAGGGTCCCGCCTTCGCTGAAGCTACGGCGGCCAAGCCGGGCGATCCATTTTCCTGCGTAAAATTAGATCACCCGGACCGCGCGCGAAAAAGCGCGCGACCGGGTGATGACGGTATTAGGTTATCAGCGGACATTACACGCTCACGCCGCCAGCCGCTTGAAGCGCGCGAGGAATTGCGCCTGCGCCTCGGCCGGCGCCAGCGCCACGAGCCTCGGCGGGCGCACGCCCTTGGGGCTGCCGAAGAATTTCAGCGCCTCGGCGCGGCCGAAGCCGGCAAGCTGGGTCGCCTCGAAAAAGGCCGCCGCCGCATCGGCCCTCTTTATAAGAGCGGTGAGCTCGGGCGCGGTCCTGGCCGCAAGGCCGAAGCGGATATGGATGGCGGCGAGCAGGCGCAATTCGAAATCCTTGTAATCGATGCCGACCGCCGCCTTGAACGGGCTGATGAGGTCGCCGATCACATATTCGGGCGCGTCGTGCAGAAGTGCGGCCAGCCGCGCCTCGCGCGCGAGTCTCGGCTTCAGTTCGCCCGCGAACCGCTCCACCAGCAGCGAATGCTGCGCCACGGAAAAAGCATGCGCGCCGTGGGTCTGGCCGTTCCAGCGCGCCACCCGGGCAAGCCCGTGGGCGATATCCTCGATCTCCACGTCGAGCGGCGAGGGATTGAGCAAATCGAGCCTGCGTCCACTCAACATGCGCTGCCAGGCGCGGCCATCGGGAGAGGATTTCGCCATTTGGGTTCCCGGTTTACCTAAACATGCATCGGATGGCGATGGTCCCTGCCGCGCCCGCACCGGCTTGGTATAATAAAGACGGGTAATGGCGAACGGGGCCGGGTTAACGGCCCGGCGTGGGGTTTCGCATGAGTGTCAAGCCGCTGGCCGCGGACCGATTGTGCCTGAAAACCGATCCGGCGCGGCTGCCCTTCGACACGACCGCCAATCTGCCCGAAGCGGCCGGCCCCGTCGGCCAGGAGCGCGCCATGCGCGCGGTCGATTTCGGCGCCCGCATCGCGCAAGGCGGCTACAACATCTTCGTCACGGGGCCGCAAGGCTGCGGCAAGCATTCCGCCGTCAGCCGCGCGCTTGCCGCGGTCGCGGCCTCGATGCCCGCCGCGCCCGACTGGTGCTACGTCCACAATTTCGAAGAGCCGCATCGTCCGCGCGCGCTCAGATTCGCCGCGGGGCAGGGTGGCGCCTTCAAATCCGCCATGGGCGAATTCGTCGAGACGCTGAGAGAGGCGATGCCCAGGCTCTTCGAAAGCGAGACCTATCGCACGCGCCGCTCGGCGATCGAGGAGGAATTCCGCAAAGCCGCCGATAATGCCTTCGACGGATTGCGCCGCCGCGCCGAAGATCAGGGCCTCGCGCTCGTCGAGCGCGACGACGGCAGCTTCGATTTCAAGCCGCAGCGCGACGGGCTCGTCCTGTCGGACGAGGATTTCCGCCGCCTCTCCAAGACCGAACGCGAACGCCTGAACGCGCGCACCGGCGACCTGCGCGGCGCGCTCGAACGCGCGATGGACGACATGAACGGGCTTCGCCGGCACGCCATCGAACGTGTGCAGGCGCTCGACCGCGAACTGGGCGAAGCGGAGCTGCGCAAGCTGCTCGCGCCCGTCTCGACGCGCTTTTCCGCCAATCGCGAAGCGCATGATCACATCGAAGCCGTGTTCCACGACGTGATGGCGCATTTCGACGCGCTCGAAGCCGAGGCCCATGGCGAGACGGGCGAGGACCGGAAGGACGTTCCCTATCACCGCTACGAAGTGAATCTGCTGGTCGACAATTCGGCCGCGAAAGGCGCCCCCGTCGTCACCTTGCCGCTGCCCTCGCTGTCGCATCTCATCGGCAAGGTCGAGCATGTGCCTTTGCTCGTCACCATCATCACCGATTTCATGTTCATCCGCGCGGGCGCGCTGCACAAGGCCAATGGCGGGTTCCTGCTGATCGATGCGATGGATCTTTTGCAGCAGGACGTTTCCTGGGAAACGCTCAAGCGGGCGCTGCGCCAGGCGCAGGTGAAGATCGAGAATCTCGCCGAAATCCTCGACCGCTCGCAGACCGTCACCATCCAGCCCGAGCCCATTCCGCTCGACATCAAGATCGTGCTGTTCGGCGAGGAATGGCTGTTCTGGCGGCTGCGCGAACTCGATCCCGATTTCGCGGAATTCTTCAAGGTGCAGGCCGATTTCTCGACGCGCGCCGAACGCAACGACGAAAACTGCCTGCAATTGATGCGGCTGCTTTCGGGGGTC
>DATIZS010000261.1:0-11549 GCA_035516955.1 Rhizomicrobium sp. | reverse complement strand
TTCTGCCGAAGATGGCGGATGCATCTGTTCCTTGAGTAGCGATTTCGCCTAATCTGCGGGCATGGAAATCGTCGTGAAGAAAGCGGCCGATGGCGCCATGCTCGATTGGGGCGCGGGTCCGCGCGCCTGCGCCGTCGGACGCGGCGGCCTCGCGAAGAAAACCGGCGAGGGCGATGGAATAACGCCTGTCGGAATCCTTCCCATACGCCGCGTGCTTTACCGGCCCGATCGCATCGCGCGCCCGCGCACCGCGATCCCGGTTTCCGCCATTGCCGAAGACGACGGCTGGTGCGATGCGCCCAACGATCCCAATTACAACAAGCCGGTGAAATTGCCTTATGCCGCAAGCCATGAGCGCATGTGGCGCGACGATCGTCTTTACGATGCGGTCGTCATTCTCGGTTTCAACGACGCGCCTGTGATTGCGGGCAAAGGCAGCGCGATCTTCCTGCATGTGGCGCGTCCCGATTACGGACCGACCGAAGGTTGCCTCGCGCTGGCTTTGCCGGATTTGCTTCAGGTTCTCGAGAAACTCTCGCCGGGCGATACGATCCGCATCGCCATCTGACTGTAGCGCGCACAAAAACTCCGTCATCGCCCGCTTCATGCGGGCGATCCAATTTTCTTTTTTGAAAATGGATGGCCCGGATCCTTCGCGAAAAGCTCAGGAACGGCCATGACGGAGTAAAAGTGAAATCTAACTTCGTTCCCCGAACAGCGCCGTTCCCACGCGCACATGCGTGGCGCCGAAGCGGATCGCGGTTTCGAAATCACCGCTCATGCCCATGCTGAGCAGGCAAAGACCGTTTTCGCGCGCGAGCTTGCGCAGCAGCGCGAAATGCGGCGACGGGTTTTCGTCCACCGGAGGAATGCACATCAGCCCTTCGACCGGCAGTTTCAATTCCCCGCGGCAGAAGGAGACGAAGGCCGAAGCGTCACTCGGAGCGATGCCCGCCTTTTGCGGCTCCTCGCCGGTATTGACTTGAACGAACAATTTGGGCGCGCGGCCTGCTCGCGCGATCTCGGCCGCCAGCGCATGGGCGAGCTTCGGCCGGTCGAGCGAATGGATGACATCGAACAGCTCGACTGCCTCGCGCGCCTTGTTTGATTGCAGCGGCCCGATCAGATGAAGCGCGACGTCGGGATATTCCGCCTTCAGCGTGGGCCATTTGGCTTGGGCTTCCTGCACGCGGTTCTCGCCGAAGGCGCGCTGGCCCGCCTCCAGGAACGGGCGGATGGCCGCCGCGCCGAAGCTTTTCGAAACGGCGACGAGCGTGGTTTGGGGCGCTGGGCCAATCGCGCTCTTCCGCGCGGCCTCGATGCGCGCCAGAATGGAATGGAGTCGTTCGGAAGCGGAGGACATTTTTGCACGATCGTTTGGCGCGCGCGAAACTAGCAAGAGAGGCTTTCCGGCTCAACGGCGGCGGCAAGCTGCCCGCCTTGATCCTTCTGACCGATGACGAACGCCTGTCCGATCCGCTCGCCGCAGCGCGCGTGCTGCCGAAGGGCTCGATGGTCATCCTGCGCGCGCGCCAATCGGCGCATCGCGCGCATCTGGCCCAAGCGCTCGGAAGAATCGCGCATGCGCGCGATCTGATCGTGCTGATCGCAAACGATCCCGAACTCGCCATCCGCTGCCATGCCCATGGCGTCCATTTTGCCGAGGCGCAAAGCGCGCGCACCGCGCATTGGCGGGCGCGGGCTCCGCGCTGGCTGATCACGGCTTCCGCGCATTCGCTCGCCGCTTGCGCCCGCGCGCGTTATGCCGATGCGATTCTCCTGGGTCCCGTGTTTGCCACGCAAAGCCATGTCCGCGCCGCGACGCTCGGTTCCATCCGCACGCGCATCATCGCGCGAACGATAAGAGAGCCGATTTATGCGCTCGGCGGCATCGATTCGAAGTCGATCGGCCAATTGAGAAACGCAAACCTCGCGGGCATCGCCGCGATCGGCGCTTTCGCTCAAACGTGAAAATAGAAATAGAGGAACGCCGCATTCATGCGGATATGCTCTTTGCCGTTGTAAAAGACGCCGCTCGAGCGTTTGTCGTCGAGTTGCTGCAGCCCGGCCGTCACCTGCAGATTGGAATTCACTTCATATCCGACCGCCGCTTCATAGCCTTTGGCGTCGAGACGCGGGTTCGTGCCTTCTCGCCCCGCCACGCCATCGGAATATTCGAGCCCGAAAATCCACGAGCCATCGGTCAGTGTCGAGCTCAAATGCGCGGCATGCGTCTGCCCGCGCGCAAAGGCATCGCCGGGATCGAAGCGGTAGCCGTTCGACTGGTGATAGGCCCCGCCCAGCGCCAGCGTCATGCCGCCCAGATCGTAATCGGCCTGGCCGCCGATGGCGCCGTCATAGAGATTGCCGTGGCCTTGCGTGCGTTCGGCGTTGTTCGCGATGGCAAGCCCCGCATAGGCGGTCACGCCGAGCGCGCCGTAATGATGCTCGTAGCTCGCCGCCCCCTCGAGAAAATTCTCCTGCCGGTTCGCGACATGCTCGCCCGCCGAAACGAAAGGCAAAACGTCCTTCGCCATATGCGGCGTATACGATGCCCCCACCGCGATACCGAAAATACGCGGGCTGTAATAGGAGATCTTCGCGAAATTGCGGGTGGCGAAAACGCCCGTGCGCACATCGAAGAAATCGGTGAAGGCCTCGCCGTCCGGCGTCTTGAAGAAGCTCATGTCGGCATCGTCGAGGGCGGGCGCTTCGGCGACCAGGGGTCCCGTCTGCGCCAGCTTGTAAGCGGCCCCGTCCTGCTGGCCGAGCTCGATGCGGCCATATTTCATCAGCAGCGAAACATAGAGTTTCTGGAAGACATCCTTGCCGTAATTGTCGCCGGAAAGCCGGTCGTGCCAGACCTCGAAATTGCCGTGCAGCGCCAGCGTCCATCCATTGTCGAAGATCTTCTCGATCCGGCCGTTCAATTGTGCCGCACCGGTCAGGCCGAGGCGCCCGAGCCCGCCGGGCTGACCGGAGCCGTAAAGAGCCGCCCCCGCCTCGCCGCCCAGAAGTCCGAGCCATCCGTCGAGGTCGGCATGGGCGGGGGAGAAGTTCCAGTCTTCGATATCCGCCCTGGCGGGTGCGGCGAACGCCATGACCGCGGCAACGCCCGCGATGCACGCCCTTCTCTTAACCTCTTCTAACATAAGCGTAACCTCGCGCCTCGCGGATCGCGCGATGCCGTTGCCTAGGCCCGCCATGACCAGTATAAGCCGCAAGACCGCCGTTTTGCGGTATCATCAGGATGTGAATTTCCGATGCGCGTATTGACCCTGGCTTTGTGCGCCCTGCTTCTGGCGGGCTGCGGCTCCTCCTCCGACGACAGCACCGATACCAGCGCGGGCTCGACCGCGATCTCGAGCGACTCCCCGCATGTGACGCTGGGCGTCAATTCCTATCTCTGGCATGCCTCGCTCGATACGCTCGCCTTCATGCCGCTGCACTCGGCCGATCCGTTCGGCGGCGTCATCATCACCGACTGGTATTCGGCGCCTCAGACTCCGACCGAGCGGCTGAAGGTGACCGTCTATATCCTCGACCGCCGCCTGCGGGCCGACGGCATCAAGCTCACCGTCTTCCGCCAGGTCGCCAGCAATGGCGTGTGGCAGGACGCCGCCGTCAACCCCGATACCGCCACCAAGCTCGAGGACGAGATCCTCCGGCGCGCGCGCGAATTGCGCCTTGCCAGCGGCGGTTCCGAAGACTAGCCCTCGCATCGACTAGCCATCTCCGCGCCGCCGCGCCAAGGTGGCGAGAGGATTGGAATCATGGCGCGCTACAACGCCAAGGAATCGGAAAAGCACTGGCAGGCCCAATGGGCCGCGAAGAACGCGTTTGCGACGGCGCACGATCCGGCCAAAGCGAAATGCTACGTGCTGGAGATGTTTCCCTATCCCTCGGGGCGCATCCATATGGGCCATGTGCGCAATTACACGATGGGGGACGTGATCGCGCGTTTCCGCCGCGCGCAAGGGTACAATGTGCTGCATCCGATGGGATGGGATGCGTTCGGCTTGCCGGCGGAAAATGCCGCGCGCGACAAGGGCGTCAATCCGCGCGACTGGACCTACGACAATATCGCGGCGATGCGCGGGCAATTGAAGCTGATGGGCCTGTCCATCGATTGGAGCCGCGAATTCGCCACCTGCGATCCGGAATATTATGCCGAGCAACAGAAGCTTTTCATCGAGTTCTATAAAGCGGGCCTGGTCTACCGCGCCGAAGCCGATGTGAACTGGGACCCGGTCGATCAGACCGTGCTCGCCAACGAACAGGTGATCGATGGGCGCGGCTGGCGCTCGGGCGCGGCTGTGGAGCGCAAAAAACTTTCGCAATGGTTCTTCAAGATCACCGCCTATTCGGACGATCTCCTGAAGGCGCTCGATACGCTCGATCGCTGGCCGGAAAAAGTGCGCCTGATGCAGAAGAACTGGATCGGGCGGTCGGAAGGATTGCGGCTGGCGTTCCAGCTCTCGAACGGAACCGCGCTCGATATTTTCACCACGCGGCCCGACACGCTGTTCGGCGCGAGCTTCGTGGCGCTTTCGCCCGATCACCCGCTGACCGAAGAATTGGCGAAGAAGAATCCGAAGCTCGCCGAATTCGTCGCCGAATGCAGGAGATTGGGAACAGCCGAGGAGGCCATCGAGACTGCGGAAAAGATGGGCTTCGATACGGGGCTGACCGCCACGCATCCATTCGATGCGAACTGGAAGCTTCCGGTGATGGTCGCCAATTTCGTGCTGATGGGCTATGGCACCGGCGCGATCTTCGGCTGCCCGGCCCATGACCAGCGCGATCTCGATTTCGCGCGCAAATACAGGCTGCCGGTCACGCCGGTCGTCATTCCCGAAGGCGCCGATCCGAAAACGTTCGAAATCGGCAAAGAGGCTTATACCGGCCCGGGCAGGCTCGCCAATTCGCGCTTCCTCGATGGCATGAGCGTCGATGACGCGAAAAACGAAGTCGCCAAGCGCATCGAAACGCAAGGCACCGGCGAACGCACGGTGAATTACCGTTTGCGCGACTGGCTCGTCTCGCGCCAGCGGCCCTGGGGTTGCCCGATCCCGATGATCCGATGCGGCAAATGCGGCCTTCAGCCGGTGCCGGAAAAAGATTTGCCGGTGCTGCTGCCGGACAATCTCGAATTCAAAAGCTCCGGCAATCCGCTCGATTCCCATCCCACATGGAAGCATGTGAAATGCCCGTCCTGCGGCGGCAACGCCGAGCGCGAGACCGATACCTGCGATACGTTCGTGGATTCGTCGTGGTATTTCGCCCGCTTCGCCGATCCGAACGCGAAAGAGCCGGTGAACCGCAAGGCCGCCGATTACTGGCTGCCCGTCGATCAATATATCGGCGGCATCGAGCATGCGATCCTGCATCTGCTCTATTCGCGCTTCTTCACGCGCGGGCTGCACAAGCTGGGCTACACGGGCATCGACGAGCCTTTCGCCGGATTGTTCACGCAAGGCATGGTCTGTCATGAGACCTACAAGAACAGAAACGGCGAATGGGTCGAGCCCGGCGAAATCGAAAAGCGCGGCGGCAAGGCCTATCTGAAGGGCACGAATGTCGAGGTCGAAATCGGCGCTTCGGAGAAGATGTCGAAATCGAAGAAGAACGTGATCGCGCCCGAAACCATCATCGACGAATACGGCGCCGACACGATCCGCTGGTTCATGCTCTCCGACACGCCGCCCGAACGCGACATCGAATGGACCGACGAAGGCGCGGAAGGCTGCTGGCGTTTCGTGCAGCGCATCTGGCGGCTTGTAACGGAAACCGAAGGTATTGCGCCGCCGGGCGCGGCAATCGGCGATGCCGACAATGCCTCGCTGGAATTGCGCCGCGCCACGCATCGCGCGATCGCGGCGGTCACCGACGATCTCGAAAATCTGCGCTTCAACCGCGCCGTGGCGCAGATCTACACCCTTGCCAACGCCATCGGCGCGGCCGATGCATCCGGTGCGGCGAAGCGCGAGGCGCTGGAGACGCTCGTCAAGCTCATCGGCCCGATGATGCCGCATCTGGCGGAAAGCTGCTGGCAGGCGCTCGGCCACAAATCCCTGATCGTCGAAACGGCCTGGCCGAAGGCCGACGGCGCGCTCACCCGCTCCGACACCGTCACCTATGCCGTGCAGGTGAACGGAAAATTGCGTGGCACTTTCCAAATCGCACAGGGAACCGAAAACGGCGCCGTGCAGGAAAAGGCGCTCGGCCTCGAGCCGGTGGCGCGCGCCATCGACGGCAAGCCCGTGAAACGTGTTATCGTGGTGCGCGAGCGCATCGTGAACGTGGTGATATGAAACCGGGCCGGATTTTCGTCGTCCTTGTGTCGCTTGCGCTGTCGGCCTGCGGCTTTCGTCCGCTTTACGGCACCTATGGCGCCGATCCGGGCGGCCAGCGCGTGTTTTCCACCATCTACGTCGCGCCGATCGAGCTCGAACGCGTGGGCTATGAGCTGCGCAATTCGCTGATCGATGTTCTGGAGGCGAGCGCCGATCCGCACAATGCGATCTATCAGCTCAATGTGAAGCTCAACGAAAAAAGCGAGGGCATTGCCCTCAACACCACCGGCTCGATCACGCGCTACAATTACACGCTGAAAGCCCATTACGAGCTGATCGATGCGCGCAAGGGCGTCGCCATCACCAAGGGCGACGAAAGCACGCTGTCGGCCTACAACGTCGTGACCTCGCCTTACGCCACGCTGGTCGCCAAGGAGGACGCGCAGAAACGTGCTGCGACCGATATCGCCGAGCGGCTCAGGCTCGATCTCGGCGTCTATTTCGCGCGGCGCGCGAGGGCGGGGCGATGATCGTCAAATCCTCCGCTGCGGATCGCTATGCGGCAAAGCCGCCGAAGGATCTGGTAGCCGCGTTGATCTTCGGCCCCGATGCCGGCCTGGTGCGCGAGCGCGCCGAAACCATGGCGAAGACCATCGTGCCCGATCTCAGCGATGCCTTCCGCGTGACAGAGCTCGATGACTCGGCATTAACTGCGGATGGCGCGCGGCTGTTCGATGAAGCCGCCGCGATCTCGATGCTGGGCGGGCGGCGCGTGGTGCGCGTGCGCGGCGCGGGCAATGGCTTGTCGAAACTCTTCCAATCCTTCCTCGACGATCCGAAAGGCGATGCGCTGATCGTGGTCGAAGCGGGCGATCTCGCCAAAAGCGCATCGCTGCGCAAAGTTTTCGAAGATGCCGACAACGCCGCGGCAATCGCCTGCTATGCCGATAGCGCGCGCGATATCGCCGGCGTCGTGCGCGATGCGCTGAAGACGGAAGGTTTATCGATTTCCACCGAAGCGCTCGACGATGCGGTGTCGCGGCTGGGCTCCGACCGCGGCGTCACGCGGCGCGAAATCGAAAAGCTCGCGCTCTATGCGCATGGCAAAAACAAGGTGACGCTCGAGGATGTGCGCGCCTCGATGGGCGACGAGGCCGAAGCGCGCACCGACGAAGTCTGCGATGCGGCGGGCGAGGGCGATTTCGCGCGTCTCGATCTGGCGCTTCAGCGGCTCATGGCCGAGGACATGTCCGCCATTGCCATCCTGCGCGTCGCCATGGGCCATTTCCAGCGGCTGGCGCTCGCGAAATCGGCGAACGACGGGATTGACTCCGCGATACGGCGCCTGCGCCCGCCGGTGCATTTCATGCGCACGGCCTCATTCAAGAACCAGGCTTCGCGCTGGAGCGAGGAACGGCTCGCCGATGCGCTCGATCTGTTGCTCGAAGCCGAGACGATGTGCAAGACCACCGGCGTTCCGGCCGAAGCGGTGTGCGGGCGCGCGCTTTTCAACGTCGCGGCGCTCGCGTGGAAGAATGACTGATGCTCAAGATCCGCATCATTCCCTGTCTCGACGTGAAGGACGGCCGCGTGGTCAAGGGCGTCAATTTCGTCAATCTGCGCGATGCGGGCGATCCCGTCGAACAGGCGATTCTCTATGACAAGGCGGGCGCGGACGAGCTCTGCTTTCTCGACATCACCGCCTCCCACGAAAACCGCGGCATCCTGCTCGATGTCGTGCGCCGCACGGCAGAAGCCTGTTTCATGCCGCTGACGGTGGGCGGCGGTGTGCGAACGCTGGAAGATATCCGCGCGCTGCTGCTCGCCGGCGCCGACAAGGTCTCGATCAACACCGAAGCCGTGCGCCGTCCCGAATTCGTGCGCGAAGCGGCGCAGAAATTCGGCAGCCAGTGCATCGTGGCGGCGATCGACGCCCGCGAAACCGCGCCCGGAAAATTCGAAGTCTTCACCCATGGCGGGCGCAATGCCACCGGCATCGACGCGGTGGAACATGCGAAGAAACTGGTCGCTTATGGCGCGGGCGAAATCCTTCTCACCTCCATGGACCGCGACGGCACCAAATCCGGCTACGATCTGGCGCTCACCCGCGCCATCGCCGATGCCGTCAGCGTGCCCGTCATCGCCAGCGGCGGGGTGGGAACGCTTCAACATCTTGTGGATGGAGTCCGTGAAGGCCATGCCAGCGCCGTTCTCGCCGCTTCGATATTCCACTTCGGCGAAGCCACGATTTCCGATGCCAAGGCCAAAATGGCGCAGGCAGGACTTCCCGTTCGCGATTTGATCCCGGTGAACTGGTGACGGATTCATGACTGAATAGGCCCTCGGGGACTTCCAAGGGAAACACGCCCGCGGATTTCGAAGCGGGCGGGACGGCGCATGGGCCAGCAATTCGAATTCAAACTCGGTAATGAGCCGGACGCCCCCACAAAACCCATTTTCGCGAAGACCCGCGCCGCGCTCGAACATGCGTTGCCGGCCGTCATCGCCGCCGATCTGCCGCATCCCCATGACGGCAAGCCCCGCGCGATCAAGGCCGAGCCCGCGCTCGTGCCGCGGGATGCCGTCGCCGAGGACGCGTTCAGCCTGACGCTCGCCCAATGCCGCTGGCACATCGCCTCCAACATTCCCGCCGTCATCGAGGCGCGCGAGATCGAGGGCGTGCATCAGATGCGCGTGGGCTTGCGGCGTCTGCGCGTGGCGCTGGCCGCCTTCGGTGAGGAATTCCGCACGCCGGTTCTGGAAAATCTGCGGGCGCGCGCCAAGATTTTCGCCCAGTTCATGGCGCCCGCCCGCGACATGGACGTTTTCGTCGACGAGTTGTTCGAACCCGCCGCACGCGCCAATGGCGCATTGGAGGCGTTTCAGGTGTTGCGCGAACGCGCGCAGGAAGCCCGCCGCGAGGCGTGGGACGACGCGGTCGAATGCATCTCCAGCCGCGCCTTCCTCGATTTCGTGTCGGACGTGGCGCAGGCCATCGACGAGCGCGTCTGGTATCATTCCGCGCGCGGCCGCGCGCCTGCCCGCGGGCTCGTGGCGTTCGAGACGCCGGCGCAGGTGCTCGCCGGGCGTATGCTGAAACACCGTTTCAGCCAGGCCAAGAAACATGCGCGCCGGCTCGACACGCTGAACGATGCCCAGCGCCATCGCCTGCGCATCGCGCTCAAGAAGCTGCGTTATTCCGCCGATTTCTTCGCGCCGCTCTACGACAAGAAGAAGGCCGCGAAATTCCAGAAGCGGCTATCGCGCATGCAGGACATTCTGGGCGCGCTGAACGACGTGGCGGTGGCGCGCAACACGCTCGAACATCTCGTCGGGCTGGGCGGCGCGGGGCCGCTCGCGACCGCCGAGGACCTCTCCTTCGCCGCCGGCATCATCTATGGCTGGCATCTCGATCGCGCCGCGCGCTCCTGGGAAGATGCGGTGCGCTGCTGGAAGAAATTCTCCCGCACCGAACATTTCTGGGAAACGGCTCAATAGATCTGTCATCCCGGGCAAGCGGCGAAGCCGCGTAGACCCGGGACCCATAGCGAGGGTTTCCCGGTGGGTCCCGGCTCTCCCCCGGATCAAGTCCGGGGTCGGCCGGGATGACATGAAGGGATGGAATCAATTAAAGCGAGTCCATGCGCCGCTCAATCGATCCTTCGAAAGCCGAAGAATATCCGCCCAACATCCAGGCGATCCTGAAGCGGCGCGCGCCATGCTCGGCGTGGCTGAACCAGAATGTGCTCGAAATCGATTCCGACGAAGGCTGGGTGAAGATCGCCTACGATCTGGGCGAGGCGCATTTCAACCGTTTCGGCGCGCTGCATGGCGGCGCGATCGCCTGCACGATGGACGACGTGCTGGCGATCGCGGCGGGGCTCGTCCTCAAATGGGGAGAGATCGCGCCGACATTGGAAATGAAAGTGAGTTATCTGGCGCAAGGCGCGGCCGGCCGCCACACCGCCGAGGCGCGCGTCATCAAACCCGGGCGTCAGATCAATTTTCTGGAAGCGACGCTTGCCAATGATGCGGGGAAAATCATCGCAACCGCTTCCGCGACGATCATGATCGCGGCGATGAAGAAATGAATCGCGCGGAGAACGCGGAGCCGCGGAGTTGAACCGGCCCCATTTCCGTCATCACCCGGTCCGCAGCGAAAGCGGAGGATCCGGGTGATCCAATTACTTTTGTTTCAAGGGAAAATTGGATCGCTCGCATGGTCCGTAGCGACAGCGTGCGGACGGGCGATGACGAACGTGTTTATGGCGAGGCAAACTCCGCGTCTCCGCGTGCAAATTTCAGTTCCCGATAGTCGCCGCGAGAAACTTCTCCAGTTCCTTCAAGACCGCGATGCGCGTATCGGCGGTATTGAGGTAATGATCCTCGCCCTTGAAGCGCACGAACGTCACCTTTTTCCCAGCCGCGAGGAGCGCGTCGTTTTCCATCTCGCTCTGATCGATGCGCACGGTAGTGTCGCCCTCGCCATGCATCAGCAGGATCGGGCATTTCACAGAATCGGCATGGCGTGCAGGCGAAGTATTATCGAGCTTGTCCGGATCGTCGAAGATCGAGCCGATGCGCGAATACCAGAACGACAGCGTCTTGGAGTCCGGCCCGTTGTCGAGATTTTCGTTGTGCAATTGCCCGCGCAAATCCGATACGCCCGCGAAGCTCGCCGCGCACGCATATAAATCCGGCGTGAACGTCGCCCCCGCCAGCGCCGCATAGCCGCCATAGCTCGCGCCCACGATGCAGATGCGCTTGGGGTCCGCGATGCCGTCGGCGATCAGCTTCTTCACGCCGTCGGAAATATCGTCCTGCATCTTGAGCCCCCATTGCTTGAGGCCGGCATCGGTATATTTGCGGCCATAGCCGATGGAGCCGCGGAAATTCGGTTGCAGCACCGCATAGCCGCGATTGGCGAGGAATTGCACCCACCAGTCGAAACGCTCCATGTCGCGTTCGTCGGGCCCGCCATGCGGCATGATAACGACGGGCAAATTTTTCGCGTCCTTGCCCGGCGGCAAAGTGAGATAGGCGGGGATCTCGAGCCCGTCGCGCGCTTTGTAGGGATAGGGCTTCACTTCGCCCAGATCGCCTTCCTTGAGCTGCGGATAGGCCGCCGCGATCGCCACCGGCTCGCCGCCCGTGTAGTAATAATAGGTCGGCGGATTGCGCGGGCCTTCCACTTCGACGATCCAGGCGTCATGCGCCACATCCGCCGAAACCGGATGCACGGTGAGGCCGGGA
>DATIZS010000260.1:0-4575 GCA_035516955.1 Rhizomicrobium sp. | reverse complement strand
AGGAAGCGCTTGCGCGGTTGATGAAGGGGCGAACGACCATCGTGATCGCGCACAGGCTGTCGACCGTGCTGGATGCCGATCGCATTTACGTCCTCGATCGCGGGCGCGTCGTCGAATCCGGCACGCATGGCGAATTGATCTCGAAGAACGGGCTTTACGCGCGGCTCTATCAGCACAATCTCGACGAGCCCTCCGCATGACATCCAATCCGCTCGGACTTGCCGCATACCGCTATGCCACGATCGCGCTATCGCCGCTGGCGCCGTTTCTGTTGCGCGAGCGGCAGCGCCGCGGGAAAGAAGATGCGTCGCGCATCGGCGAAAGGCTCGGACATGCGGGCATTGCGCGTCCCGACGGGCAACTCATCTGGGTTCATGGCGCAAGCGTCGGCGAATGCCTCGCCGCGCTGCCGCTGATCGACGTTCTCCTGAAAGAGCCGGGGCGGCACGTGCTGCTCACCAGCGGCACGGTGACGAGCGCCAAGCTGATGGCCGAGCGCCTGCCCGAACACGCGATCCACCAATTCGCGCCGGTCGACATGCCGGCCGCCATCGCGCGCTTCCTCGAGCACTGGCGGCCCGATGCGGCGCTGTTCGTCGATTCCGAATTCTGGCCGAACATCATCCGCGACGCGGGCGCGCGCGGCATTCCGCTCGCGCTCATCAACGGGCGCATGTCGGAGCGCTCCTTCATCAACTGGTCCTATGCGCCGCAAAGTGCCGCGGCATTGCTGTCGCATTTCAAAGTGTGTCTGGCGCAGGATCAGGAAACCGCGGAGCGGCTGAAGCTGCTGGGCGCGAAGAATGTGGACGTGACCGGCTCGCTCAAGGCCGATGCGCCGCCCTTGCCCGCGCAGGCCGAAAAGCTCGAAGCATTGCGCGCGGCGCTCGCCGGGCGGCCCGCCTGGGTCGCGGCCAGCACCCATCCCGGCGAGGACGAGACGATCCTTCCCGCGCATGATGCGCTGCGCCGCGATTTTCCCGATCTTCTCACCATCATCGTGCCGCGCCATCCCGGCCGCGGCGGCGATATCGCGATGCTGGCGGGCGCGCGTCCCGTGTTGCAGCGTTCGCATGGCGAATTGCCGATGGCGGAAACCGCGATTTATGTGGGCGACACGCTGGGCGAACTCGGCATCTTCTATCGCGCGGTGAATTTCGCCTTCATCGGCGGGAGCCTCATTCCGCATGGCGGGCAAAATCCGCTCGAACCGGCGCGGTTGCATTGCGCGGTGATGGCGGGCCCGCACACCGAGAATTTCGCGCCCGCTTACGATGCGATCTTTGCCGCGCAAGGAACCGGCCGCGTGAATTCCTGCGCCGAGATCACGCAGCTCGCGCATCGCTTCCTTTCGGCGCCGCAGGACGCCCGCGCCATCGGGGAAGCGGCGTCGCGCGCGGCGGTCGCACTCGGCGGGGCGATGGAAAAGACGCGCGAAGCGGTCGAAACGCTTCTCGAGAAACATGCGCGCGCCTGAATTCTGGACGCGCAAGGATCTCGCCGCGCGAATGGCGCAGGCCGCGCTTTCGCCGCTGGGATGGGCCTATGGCGCGAGCGTGCGCTGGAAGGCTGCACATGCCGAACCTTACCGGCCGGAAGCAAAAGTCATCTGCGTCGGCAATCTGACGGCCGGCGGCAGCGGCAAGACTCCGATTGCGATTGCCATCGCGCGCATTTTGATGGAGCGCGGGCTTCGCGTGACGTTTCTCACGCGCGGTTTTGGCGGACGCGTCAAGGGGCCGGCGCTTGTCGATGTCTCGCGCGACCGCGCCGCCGATATAGGCGACGAGGCATTGCTGCTCGCCGCCGCCGCGCCCGTGATCGTCTCGCGTGACCGCGCGGCTGGCGCGAAGCTCGCCGATCGCGAACATGCGGATGTCATCGTGATGGATGACGGGCATCAGAATTTTTCCGTCGCGAAGGATTTGTCGCTAGTCGTCGTCGATGCGAAGACCGGTTTCGGCAATCGGCGCGTTCTGCCGGCCGGGCCTTTGCGCGAATCCGTCGCCCAGGGACTTTCGCGCGCCGATGCGGTCGTGCTGGTGGGCGACGGGGCGGCCGACCTCGGCGGCTTTTCGAAGCCGGTTCTGCGGGCGCGGCTTGTGCCGATGGACGTTCACCGGCTCGGCGGCAAGCAGGTCGTGGCGTTCGCCGGAATCGGACGGCCCGAAAAATTCTTCGAGACGCTGCGCGAATTGGGCGCGAAACTCGCCGATGCGCGCGCCTTCGCCGACCATCACGCCTACACCGCCGCCGAAATCGCCCGGCTGAAGCGCAAAGCGAAAGCCGGAGATGCGGTGCTGCTGACGACCGAGAAAGATTATATGCGGCTCACTCCCGCACAACGCGAAAATATCTACTTTCTTCCCGTGCGCGCAGGCTTCGATGACATGGCGGCAATCTCGCGCCTGCTTGACAGGGTTGCGCCGCACGCGCTAGGCGCAGGCGCATGAGCGAAAGCGCCGAGCAACTGCCGTTGAGATCGAAGCTGCGTTATGCGGCGGAAGCCGTGCCGTTTTTCCTCTTCATGGGATTGTTCCGCATCATGGGGCTGAATGCGGCATCCGCGCTCGGCGGCTTCATCGGGCGCGAACTCTTCTATCGCATGGGCGGCACGATGAAGCGGGCGCGGAACAATCTGCGCGCGGCCTTTCCCGGCATGCCGGAAGCCGAGATCGACGCGACGATCCGTGAAATGTGCGACAATCTCGGGCGCACCATCGCCGAATACGCCCATTTCGACAAACTCTCGCTCGAGAGCGGGCGCTTCGAGCTGGTCGGCGGCGAGATCATCGAGCGGCTGAAGAAGACCGGCAAAGGCATCCTCTTCATCTCCGGCCATTTCGCCAATTGGGAGATGATGCTTCTGATGGCGCGCCAGATCGGGCTCGACGGCGGAACGGTCTATCGGCCCGTGAACAACATCTATATCGACCGCTGGATGGCGAAGCGGCGCGCCAAATACGGGCCGACCGAGTTGATCTCCAAGGGCGCGCAAGGAACGCGGCGCATCTTCACACTGCTGCGCGCGGGCCAGTGCATCTTCATCCTCGTCGATCAGAAGACGAACGAAGGATTGCCCGTGCCGTTCTTCGGCCGCATCGCCATGACGACGCCCGCGCCGGCAGCCCTTGCGTTGAAGCTCGGCGCGTTCCTACTGCCGGCCTCGAACGAACGCCTCGGCGGCTCGCGCTTCCGCATGACAGTTTACGAGCCCCTCGAATTCGCGCCGTCGGGAGATCACGATCAGGACGTGTTCGATCTGACGCAGAAGATCAACGATTTCATCGAAGAGAGCGTGCGCAAGCGGCCGTCGCAATGGCTGTGGATCCACCGGCGCTGGCCGAAGGCGGGCGATGCGCCGCGCTCGCGCCGCGGGCTCGAGGCTCAGGCTCTGGGCGGCTCGGGCGTCGGCGTCGAGCGCGAAGGATCGAGCTTGAGCTGAAAAAGATTGAGGCCCCAATGCAGATTGGGTCCGGTGGCGCGGCCCGTCTGGCCGATGGCGCCGATGATGTCTCCGCGCTTCACGCGGTCGCCGCGCTTCACGAGAATTTTCTGCTGATGCACATAGCAGGTGGAAACGCCATGGCCGTGATCGAGCAGCGTGAGATTGCCGTCGAAATAAAAATCCGGCCCGACCAGCGAAACGATGGCGTCCGCGGGCGCCCGGATCGGCGTGCCTTCGGGCGCCGCGATATCCACGCCCAGATGCGGCGATTTGGGAACGCCGTTGAGGATGCGCCGGCTGCCATAGACGCTGGAGAGGATTCCGGCGGCCGGCCAAGCCAGCCCGCCGTCGAAAAACGTTTCCGGCGTGTCGCGCGTGCGCGCCTGGTTTATCGTCTCGAATTCGCGCTTGATGCGCGCGAGTTCTTCCGGTGGGGGCGTGACGAAATTTTCCGGCAAGCCGTTGATGCGCTGGATTTCGTATTGACGCAGGACGGGGGAAACCGTTTGCGTTTCGCGCGTGCCATCGTCGTATAGAAGCGCGACGGTTGCGGGCCTGATCTGATCGTAGGCGAACCCGAAGACGAATTCGCCTTCGGCCGACACGAGCACGTTCGTTCCATCGACGGCGACGCGCGCAGCACCCGGCGCCTTGCCCAGAACCAGACTGCCCTGCTCGAGCATCCGCGAGAAGCTGACCCGCGAAACATCGGCGCGCGCGAGCCGCGGCAATGCCGCGAAGCAAGCGGCGCTCGCCAGAAACGCGCGGCGCTGAATCATTTGGGAGTCCGACCCGTTTCCTGAAAGCGCTGATGGGCGGCAGCGGGCGTGGCATAGGCTTCCTGAAGATCGACGCTCCAATAGCGCAACGCCTCCAGCGGAATGCGCACGCCCGTCACCGCGCAGATCACGAAGGCGCCAGCTTTGATCACCGCATATTCGCCGTCGAGATATTCGAGTTCGGCCAGGCCCTCGGGGCGGATGTCGCGTTCCATCTTGTTCATGGCGCCATTCTATCCGAGCTCCGGTTCAAAACAAATCGCCCTGTTTGGCGGGATCGCGCGGTTTGCGCGGGGCGTGCGCGCCGCCCGCGATTGCCGATTTTTCACCATCGGCGAAGGTGAGCGT
>DATIZS010000259.1:0-4368 GCA_035516955.1 Rhizomicrobium sp. | reverse complement strand
GGCGGCAACAAATACCGGCTGGTTGTTCATGTCGCCTATCGCTTCAAGCGCGTGCTGGTGAAGTTCGTCGGCACGCACAAGGACTATGACAGGATCGATCCGGAGACTGTGTGATGAAAAGGAAAATGGATATCCGCCCGTTGCGCACCGAGGCCGATTACGATTGGGCGTTGAAGGAAGTGGAGCAATATTTCGAGCACGAGCCGAAGCGCGGCACGCCGGAGGCCGACCGTTTCGATGTGCTTTCCGCGCTGATCGAAGCGTATGAAGCGAAGCACTGGCCGATTGCGCCGCCCGATCCGGTCGACGCCATCAAATACCGCATGGAGCAGGCCGGTTATAAGCAGGGCGATCTTGGCCGGCTCATCGGTTCGAAATCACGCGCGTCCGAAATCATGAATCGCAAGCGGGTGCTGACGATGGAGCAAGCTTATCGGCTTCACCGCGAATGGCACATTCCCGCAGAATCGCTGTTGAGGCCCTATGCGTTGAAGCGCGCCTAAACCGAAAAACTCGTCCCGCAGCCGCAGGAAGACGTGGCGTTGGGGTTGTTGATCTTGAAGGCCGCGCCGATCAGATCGTCCACGAAATCGATCTCCGCGCCCTTCAGGAAATCGAGCGACACAGGATCGACCAGAACGGTCGCCCCATCACGCTCGATCACGAGGTCGTCGTCGAGTCGGGTGTCGTCCAGCGTGAAATTGTACTGGAAGCCCGAGCAGCCGCCGCCCGTCACCGCCACGCGCAGCATGGAACCGGCCGGCTCGGCCTTCAGAATCGCGGCGATCCTCTGGGCGGCCCGGGCCGATACCGTCAACGGCATGGAGAGTTCAGCGTCCATCGCACTTCGCAAAGATTGTCTCCTGTCTTATGTAGTCCTCGAAGGGGCAGGAGCAAAGCCCGTGGAAAAAGCCAAGCCGCCCGGCCACCTTTTGCCGCCGATTTTCGAGCCCCCGGCGGCGCTCGCGCCCTATGCCACGCGGCCCGCCGAAAGCCGGGGCCGCCTTTACCCCGAGCCCGAAAGCGCCACCCGCACGGCCTACCAGCGCGACCGCGACCGCATCATCCATTCCGCCGCCTTCCGCCGCCTGAAACACAAGACGCAGGTCTTCGTGCAGCACGAGGGCGACTATTATCGGACCCGGCTCACCCATTCGCTGGAGGTGGCGCAGATTGCCCGCAGCCTCGCGCGTGTGCTGGCGCTGGACGAGGATCTGGCGGAGGCCGTGGCGCTCGCCCACGATCTCGGACACACGCCCTTCGGCCACGCCGGCGAGGAAGCACTCAACGAAGCCACGAAACAGTTCGGCGGGTTCGACCACAATGCCCATGCCTTGAAACTGGTGACGCAGATCGAGCACCGCTACGCCGAATTCGACGGTCTCAATCTGACGTGGGAAACGCTGGAAGGACTGGTGAAACACAACGGGCCTTTGGTTGCCCCCTCCGGCCTTCGCGGCGCAGGCGCTGCTACGGCCACCTCCCACGTCAGTGCTTCGCACGCGGGTGAGGCGGGCCTCGGCGCGCTTCGAGAACAATTGCCCGGACCCATCGCGTCATTCGATGCGAAGTGGCCGCTGGAACTCGCAAGCTGGCCGGGGCTCGAGGCGCAGGCCGCAGCGCTCGCCGACGACATCGCCTATGTGAACCACGACATCGATGACGGCCTGCGCGCGGGGCTCTTTTCGGTCGAGGATTTGACGATGGCCCCGCTCGCCGGGCCCTATGTTGACGCTGTCCTCGCCCGCTTCGGCCGTATCGAACTGGGACGGCTGATCGGCGAGATCGTCCGTGGACTGATGAGTGCGCTGGTGGGCGACGTGCTGGCCGAAACCCGCGCCCGGCTCGCCGCCGCGAAACCCGCATCCGCCGCCGCCGTGCAGGCACAGAAGAGGGCACTCGCCGCCTTCTCGCCCGCCATGGCGCGCGAGGTCCACAACCTCAAGCAGTTTCTCTTCGCGCGGATGTACCGCCATCCCCGCGTCATGGGTTCGATGAATGCGGCCAAGAAGGTCGTGGCCGGGCTCTATGACGCCTTCGCCCGCGAGCCTTCGCTTTTGCCGCCGGATTGGGCAAGCGCCTGCGGGCGCCCTTGCGATTCGCGCACCGCCTCGGTGGTACGTGACTATATCGCCGGAATGACCGACAATTACGCGCTATCCGAATATGCCCGGATATTCCACACGGAAATCGTTCTTTAGCTTGCAGATTTCGTGATTCGGCCGCATTCGGATGCTAGTCTTGGCGGGTTCGAGATTCGGCGGGAGCTGTCCCATGGCGAATTATGAGCGTGGCATCTACGAGCCGCCGTCGGATGATATACGCATATTCGACGGAGGCGAGGACGACATCGATGAGGAAGGCTCGCGCCTTCCGCTTCTGATCGTGATCGCGCTTCTGGTTCTGGCCGCGTTCGCGGGCGTGGTGTGGCTGGCTTATACGCAGGGCGTCCAGCGCGGCAGGTCGGATGCGCCGCGCATCATCGCGGCCACGCCGGGCCCCGACAAGACCGCGCCCGGGAGCGCGGGCGCCAATCCCTATGAGGGTCTCAAAATATACGAGCAGCCTGCGCCGCCCGACGACCAGGTGTCGGACGAGGAGACCGCAACTCCGCCGCCGTCGGGTGTGCCGCTCCGGCCGCAACAGAGCGACCACGGCGCGAGCAAAGTCGCGCAGGAAAGCGGGCCCGCCACTGCGCCGCCACAGGCGCTTGCACCTTCGAAGCCGGCGGCCCCGGCGGCGAAGCCTGCACCCGCCAAAGCGCCCCCGGCGGCCGCGCTTACAGCAGCGCCTCCTGCGCCTGCCGTCCATGCGGCGGCGGGCAGCATGATGCTGCAGATCGGCTCCTTCAAATCCGTCGACGAGGCCAATGCCGCCTGGAAGAATTTCGAGGCGAAACATCCGATTGTCGGCGGCTATTCACCCGACGTGAAAGAGGCCGATCTGGGCGACAAGGGCACATGGTACAGGCTGCGCATCGGCCCGTTCGTGGACAAGACCGCGGCCGGGGATTTCTGCGAGAAGCTGAAGGCCGACGGCGGTTCCTGCATTCCCGCCGCGCCCTGAACCCGGAACGCACATCATGACCACGCGCATGCGCGCGATCTTCGGCTGTTCCGGCGCGCGGATGAGCGATGCCGAGCGCGCCTTCTTCCGCGAGGCGCGGCCCTACGGGTTCATCCTCTTCGGCCGCAACGTCGAGACGCCCGATCAGGTGCGCGCGCTGGTCGATGAACTCCGCTCGACCGTGGGCGATGCGCCCATCCTCATCGATCAGGAAGGCGGCCGTGTCGCGCGTCTCAAACCGCCGCACTGGAAGGCGCGTCCGCCGGCGCGACGCTTCGGTGAGCTTCACGAGACCAGGCCCGAAGCCGCGCGCGAGGCCGCCTATCTCAATGCGCGCCTGATCGCCGCCGATCTTCATGCGCTGGGAATCGATGTCGATTGCGTGCCGGTGCTCGACGTGCCCGTCGAAGGCGCCAATGACGTGATCGGCGACCGTGCCTTTGCGCGCGATCCCTCGGTCGTGATCGATCTCGGCCGCGCCGTGATCGAAGGCATGATCGATGGCGGCGTGCTGCCGGTGATGAAGCACATTCCCGGCCATGGCCGCGCCGCCGCCGATACCCATCACGAATTGCCCCATGTGACGACCGAAGCGGAGACTCTCAGCGCCAGCGATTTCGTCACCTTCCGCAGCCTCAACCAGTGCCCGCTCGCCATGACCGCTCATGTCGTCTATGACGCCATCGATGCGCAGCGCCCCGCCACCACCAGCCCCAAGGTGATTCGCGAAGTGATTCGCGGCGAGATCGGATTCGACGGGCTCTTGATGAGCGACGACCTTTCCATGAACGCGCTTTCCGGGCCGATTTCGGCGCGCGCCAAATCGGCGCTGTTCGCGGGCTGCGATATCGTGCTTCACTGCAACGGAAGCATGGCGGAGATGGCCGAGGTGGCGCAGGAAGGAAAGCCGCTGGAAGGGCCCGCGCTGAAACGGGCGGAAGCCGCGCGCGCGCATCTTTCCGCGCCCGGCACCTTCGATGCCGCGGCCGCCGAAGCGCGGCTCGCCGATCTTCTCGGGGAATGGGTGTGAGCGAGATCGTCGACACATTCGAGGAGATGGAAGCGGCGAGCGTTGCGCCGGAGGACGCGCTCGTCGTCGCCGTCGACGGTTTCGAGGGCCCGCTCGATCTTTTGCTCACGCTGGCGCGCAACCAGAAGGTCGACATCGCCAAGATTTCCGTGTTGAAGCTTGCCGACCAATATCTCGAATTCATCGAGAATGCCCGGCGCTTCAATCTGGAGCTTGCCGCCGATTATCTGGTGATGGCCGCCTGGCTCGCTTATCTGAAATCGCGCCTGCTG
>DATIZS010000258.1:0-7553 GCA_035516955.1 Rhizomicrobium sp. | reverse complement strand
CGGCGTGCTGCCGGCCGCCGGCCTCTATGACCGAGTGCTGCGCGAAATCGAGCGGCCGCTGATCATGGCAACGCTGGGCGCGACCCGCGGCAACCAGATCAAGGCGGCGCATCTGCTCGGGCTCAACCGCAACACGCTGCGCAAGAAGATCAAGGATTTGGGATTGGAAGTTATTCGGGGATTGGGATCGGGGTAGCAAAACTATAATTGTCATCCCGGCCACTTGTCCGCCGTAGCCTTGGCGAAGGCGGAAGCGATGCGTCAGCATCGCGCGAGCCGGGACCCATAGAGTAATCGTCTCGGTGGGTGCCGGATAACGCGCTGGCGCGCGTTTCCGGGATGACAATAGGAAGGGTATTCACCCCGGCAATCTCTCGAACGCCGGTATCCCTTCCGGCACCAGATGAAACGGCTGCTTGTCCACCGTGAAGATCGCCATCAGCGGCGCGCCGAACAGTTTCGGATCGTCGAGCGTTCCCACCTTCAACACCACCGCGCCCAATCCCGGCCGGCGCGTCACGACATGCGTCCCGCATGTCTCGCAGAATTCGCGCGTCACTGCGTTCTCGATATCGCTGCGCGTGAATTGCTTCGGCGCACCCTTGGTGTAGCGGAAGCCGTTCTCGGGCATCAGCATGAACATGTTCGGCGCGCCGCCGGAGATATATTGGCATTCGCGGCAATGGCATTGCGCCTTCAGCCTCGGCTCGCCTTCGGCCGCATAGCGAAGCGCCCCGCAATAGCATCCGCCTTCGAGTTTCATGGAAGTCCTCCGGTGATTGGTCCGCTAACTTTGCCGAAACCGGCCCCGAACGGTAGGTCCGGCGGCCTGTTGCCCTCCCGCAACGCAGCATTCTTGCAACAGCCTGTGGCTAGGCTACACTCGCGCCAGATCGATAAGCCGTAAAGGTGGGGAAACGCCCGGATGGCGGACGCCGATTCATTGCCGAACGGACCGCTGAAGCCCGTATCGCGCTCATCGCTGATCGCAGCGGGGATCGCGGGGCTGGCGGTCATATCGGGCGTGCTGACCTATGCGGTCGTCACCGGGCTGATCGCCTATCCCACGACGCCCGATCTCGTCATCGGCCTGCTGCTCGCCAATGTCGGACTCGTCCTGGCGCTGGCGGCGCTGATCGCCTGGCGCGTGATCCGGCTGTGGGCCGAGCGGCGCAGGGGCCAGGCCGGCGCGCGGCTGCATGTGCGCATGGTGGCGATGTTCGCGGCGGTGGCGGTGGTGCCGGCGATCTTCGTCGCCATCTTCGCGGCGGTGACGCTCAATCTGGGCGTCGAGGCGTGGTTTTCGGCGCGGGTGAAATCGGCGCTGGAGAACGCGGTCAACGTCGCCGAGCGTTACGTGCAGGGCCATGAAAGGCTGATCGTCGCCGACGCCTACGAGATCGCCAATTCGATCGAGCACGATCCGCAATTGTTCGACGAGCAGAACCACGCCCGCGCGGAAGTGCTGTTCACGCGCCTGGCCGAGCTCACGCGCGAGCGCGGCCTTCAGGCCTCCTACATCATCGATTCGAAGCAGCATGTGCTGGGCTCGACCAAGCAGCGCTTCCTGCCCGATCTGAAACTTCCCTCCGAAGCCGATATCCAGGCCGCCGCCAAGGGCGCCATCGTCATCGACGCCAATTCGAATGTGGGCGTGGTGCGCGCGCTCATCCGCATGCAGGCGCTGAACGACGCCTATCTGCTCGTGGTGCGCAGCGTCGATCCCAAGGTGCTGGGCTATTACCAGCGCACGGTCGATGCGGCGAGCGAATACAGGAGGCTCGATCAGAACCGCGCCGAGGTGCAGCTCGTCTTTGCGGCATTGTTCGGCGTGATTTCGTTGCTGGTGCTGCTTGCGGCGATCTGGCTGGGGCTCTGGGCGTCGAACAGGCTGGTGCGCCCGATCTCGCGGCTGATCGGCGCGGCCGAGCGCGTCTCCGAAGGCGATCTCAAGGCGCAAGTTCCCGTCGAGCGCGGCGACGACGAGATCGGCTCGCTCGGCCTTGCCTTCAACCGCATGACGCAGCAGCTCGATGCCCAGCGCAACGAATTGATCGAGGCGAGCCATCAGATCGACATGCGCCGCCGTTTCACCGAAGCGGTGCTGGCGGGCGTCAGCGCCGGCGTGGTCGGCCTCGATGCGAACGGGCGCATCACCATCGTCAATCGCGCGGCCGCGCGTCTGCTGCATGTGGATCCCGACGAGATCGAAGGGCGCCATTATGCCGAAGCCGTGCCCGAGCTCGGCAGCCTCATCAAGCGCGCCATCGAAGAGCCGGTCGGCCATGCGAGCGGCGAGGCGATCGTCAAGCGCGGCGGCACGGCGCGTTCGCTTTCGGTGCAGGTGGCGAGCGAAACCGGCGCGAGCGGTTACGTCATCACCTTCGACGACATCACCGATCTCGTTTCCGCCCAGCGCACCGCCGCCTGGGCCGATGTGGCGCGGCGCATCGCGCACGAGATCAAGAATCCGCTGACGCCGATTCAACTCTCCGCCGAGCGCCTCAAGCGCAAATACGGCAAGGAAGTCTCGACCGATCCCGAAGTGTTCGATCAATGCACCGACACCATCATCCGCCAGGTCGGCGACATCGGGCGCATGGTCGATGAGTTCTCCTCCTTCGCGCGCATGCCGGCACCCGTCATGCGCCGCGAGAACATGCAAGAACTTCTGCAGCAGGCGATCTTCCTGCAGCGCGTCGCCAATCCGCAGATCGCCTTCGAGACCAAGGCGCCGAAGGATACGGTTTATTTCGAATGCGACGGCAGGCTGGTTTCGCAGGCTTTCACCAATGTGCTCAAGAACGCGGTCGAAGCGATCGGCGCGCGCGTGGCCGCGGGCGACGACGCGCCCGGTCACATCACGTCGAAGATGGAACTGACGGGCGACAAGCTCGTCGTCAGCGTCGCCGACAATGGCGTCGGCCTGCCGCACGAACACCGCCACCGGCTGACCGAGCCTTACGTCACCACGCGCGCCAAGGGCACCGGCCTCGGGCTGGCCATCGTGCGCAAGATTCTCGAGGATCACGGCGGCGAAGTCGTGCTCGAAGACCGCGACGGCGGCGGCGCCGAGATCAAGCTTTCATTCCCCGTGAAGAATGTGCGTGAAACGACAGGAAGAGACAATGAGCAAGAACGGATCGCCCATCTCGCCTGAAATCCTCATCGTCGACGACGAGGAGGACATTCGCGATTTGATCTCGGGAATCCTGCGCGACGAGGGCTACGACACCCGCGCCGCCGCCGACAGTGACGGCGCGCTCGCCGCACTGCGCCAGCGCTGTCCGCAATTGCTCGTGCTCGACATCTGGCTGCAAGGAAGCCGGCTTGACGGCATCCAGGTGCTCGATCACATGATGCGCGAATATCCCGATCTGCCGGTGGTGGTCATCAGCGGCCATGGTTCGATCGAAACCGCGGTCGCTTCCATCAAGAAGGGCGCCTACGATTTCATCGAGAAGCCGTTCAAGGCGGATCGTCTCATCCATGTTTGCGCGCGCGCGCTGGAAGCGGCGCGGCTGAAGCGCGAGGTACAGGAACTGCGCCTCAAATCCGGCGACGATCTCGAACTCGTCGGCCATTCCTCCGCGATCTCGCAATTGCGCCAGTCGGTGGACAAGATCGCGCCGACGGGAAGCCGCGTCTTGATCTCCGGCCCGCCGGGTTCGGGCAAGGAAGTGGTGGCGCGGCTGATCCATGCCCATTCGCGCCGCGCCGGCAACGCCTTCGTCGCCGTCAATTGCGCGACGATGGAGCCCGACCGCATCGAGGCCGAGCTGTTCGGCGAGGAAGCGAGCGATGGTCCGCGCAAGATCGGGCTGTTCGAGGTCGCCCATAACGGCACGCTCTATCTCGACGAAGTGGCCGACATGCCGCTCGAAACGCAAGGCAAAATCTTGCGCGTGCTGGTCGATCAGACGTTTCTCAGGCTCGGCGGAACGACGCGCGTGGGCGTCGATGTGCGGGTGATCTCGTCCACCACCGCCGATCTGCGCGCGGAGATCGCGGCGGGGCGTTTCCGCGAGGATCTCTATCATCGCCTGAATGTCGTTCCCGTGCGCGTGCCTTCGCTGGCCGAACGGCGCGACGACATTCCGCTGCTGGTCTCCCACTTCATGAAGAAACTCTCGCAAGCCTCGGGCCTTCCGGTGCGCGAGATCGGCGAGGATGCGATGGCCGTGCTGCAGGCGCAGGACTGGCCCGGCAACGCGCGCCAGTTGCGCAATATCGTCGAGCGGCTGCTCATTCTCGGCAATGACGATCCGTCCCAGCCGATCACGGCGGAAGCATTGCCATCCGATCTCGGCTCGGGCGCGCCCTGGAACGGCAACGGCAAGGGCGAGCTCGTGATCTCGCTGCCGCTGCGCGAAGCGCGCGAGATTTTCGAGCGGGAATATCTTCTCGCGCAGATCAATCGCTTCGGCGGAAACATCTCCCGCACCGCCGCCTTCATCGGCATGGAGCGCTCGGCGCTGCATCGCAAGCTGAAGTCGCTGGGCGTGGGGCCGAATGGAAGGGAGCAGAGCTTCAATGCGTGAATACCGATTGTCATCCCGGCCGGGCGATGCGAAAGCATCGCGCGAGCCGGGACCTACGGTGACGCGTTCTCTGTGGGTCCCGGCTCTCCCCCGGAACAAGTCCGGGGTCGGCCGGGATGACAATTTATTTTGAGCAATGACAATGGCCGACACTTTCCACGGCTGGCCAACCCGCGCTCCTTCGGGCCGCATCGCCTATGTGAACGGGCGCTATCTTCCCCATGCGCACGCTACCGTCCACATCGAAGACCGCGGCCTGCAATTCGCCGATGCGATCTATGAAGTGTTCGGCGTGATCGGCGGGCTCGTGCGCGACGAGGAAGAACATCTCGACCGCCTCGAACGTTCGGTCTCCGAAATCGGCATGGCGATGCCGATGGGCCGCGCGGCCATGAAGCTCGTGATGCGCGAACTCGTGCGCCGGAACAGATTCGCGAACGGCCTTATCTATATGCAGGTGACGCGGGGGGCGGCGCGGCGCGATCATCCCGTGCCGAATGCGCCGCCGAGGCCGACGCTCATCCTCACCGCGCGTCCGATTGCCGCCGGCTCGAACGAAAAACTCCGCGCCAAGGGCATCCGCGTCGTGACCAAACCCGACGAACGCTGGGCGCGGCGCGACATCAAATCGACGGCGCTGCTTCCCAACATCCTCGCCAAGACGGCGGCGCGCCGCAGCGGCGCCTTCGAGGCCTGGCTGATCGACGCTGACGGTTTCGTCACCGAAGGCGCCTCCACGACTGCCTGGATCGTGGACAGAGAGGGCCGCATCGTCACCCGCCCGCTTTCCAACGCCATCCTTCCCGGCGTCACGCGGCGGATCATGCTGGAGGCGGCTTCTTCCGCCCAAATCCCTGTAATCGAACGCGCTTTTACGCCCGCCGAAGCCAGGACCGCCGCGGAAGCCTTCATCAGCGCGGCCACCATCGGCGCGGTTCCGGTCACCGAAATCGATGGCCAGAAAATAGGCGAGGGCGCGCCCGGCCCCGTCACGCGGCGCGTTCAAGATTTGTATCAAATCCTTTCGGACGCCCGCGCGCACGCCTCAAAAAGCGTATAAACCCCTTCGCGCGCGCAACAATTCACCCTAAACTCGGCTTCCGTGCTTCGCGGGGTGCGACGCACAGTCAAAAACAATGGGAATTGCACCCATGAGTGAAAAACAACAAAACCTGCAGGACACTTTTCTCAATGCCGTGCGTAAGAGCAAAGCGTCGGTGACGATTTTCCTCGTCAACGGCGTGAAGCTTCAGGGAAACATCACTTGGTTCGACAATTTCTGTGTTCTTCTGCGCAGGGACGGGCAAGCACAGCTCGTTTACAAGCACGCCATCTCGACGGTCATGCCGCTGGGTCCGATCCAGCTGCAGGACAACGCGCAGATGGCGGAGTTGGAAACCGCCTGATTCGCCAATCCTTGGGCAAAGGGCGGGGGAAGAAAAAGGATCGCGCACGCGAACGCGCGCGCACGGCCTTTGTTATTCACGTGGAACCGAAGAAGCGCGGCATCGAGCATGACCGCGATGCGGAGGCGCGTCTCGAAGAAGCGGTCGGATTGACGGCGGCCATCGGCCTTGAGGTCATCGAGACCTTCATCGCGCCGCTCGCGCGCGCGGTTCCCGCGACCCTGATCGGCAGCGGCAAGGTGGAGGAGATCGCCGCGGGCGCGCGCGAGCTCGAACCCGAAGTGATCGCCGTCAACGCGCAGCTTTCGCCCGTCCAGCAGCGCAATCTGGAGAAGGCGTGGAACGCCAAGGTGCTGGACCGCACGGCGCTGATTTTGGAAATCTTCGGCGAGCGCGCCCAGACCCGCGAAGGGCGACTTCAGGTCGAACTCGCCCATCTCACCTATCAGCGCAGCCGGCTGGTGCGCACCTGGACTCACCTGGAGCGCCAGCGCGGCGGCTTCGGCTTCCTCGGCGGGCCGGGCGAAACGCAGATAGAAACCGACCGGCGCCTGATCGGCGCGCGCATTTCCAAAATCAAAAAAGAGCTGGAAGAGGTGAAGCGCACCCGCGGGCTGCACCGCGCGGCGCGCAAACGCGTGCCTTATCCGGTGATCGCGCTCGTCGGCTACACCAATGCCGGCAAATCCACGCTCTTCAACACGCTGACGAAATCGGGCGTGCTGGCGAAGGATCTGTTGTTCGCCACCCTCGATCCCACCATGCGCGCGCTGAAACTGCCGGGCGGGAGGAAGGCCATTCTCTCCGACACGGTGGGATTCATTTCCGATCTGCCCATCGAGCTTGTCGCCGCCTTCCGCGCCACGCTGGAGGAGCTGCTGGAAGCCGACATCGTCGCCCATGTCCGCGACGCGGCGCATGAGGAGTCCGAGGCGCAGAAGGCGGACGTTCTGGAAGTCCTGTCCGAGCTCGGCATCGATCCTGAAGGCGAACGCGCAATCGTCGAAATCCTCAACAAGATCGATCTGCTCGATTCGGGCGCGCGCAAGGGCCTGCTGGCGCGCAATGTCTCCATCGGTCCGGTGGCCATTTCGGCGCTGACGGGCGAGGGGTTGCCGGCGCTGCTCGCGCGCTTCGAATCGGTGCTCGGCGCGGGCGAGGCGATCTTCGATCTGCGTCTCGATCCTTCGGACGGCGCGGGGCTGGCCTGGGCTTACGAGCACGGCCGGGTGCTGGAGCGCGCAGAGCGCGCGGACTCGATCCGCCTCACGCTCGCCGCCGATCCACAATCCGTCGACAGGTTCCTCGCGCGTTACAAGGACAACATCACGCAAAAACAACGCCTTCGCCGCGCGAGTTGATGTGGATTGTAAATCTGTGAATCAAAATCCGTCATGGCCGGGCGTCGAATACGCTGTCGCTATCGACCCCGGCCACCCATACACTCCGTCCAGAAAGGCGATTATGGGTGGCCGGCACGGGGGCCGGCCATGACGAGATGTTCAATACACATTCGGAATCGCGGAATTGGTCGGCCGGCCCGTCGAGGGCGTGAAGACGGTGTCGTGGCAATTCTCCGAGCCTTGCGTCCATCCCAGCCGGTAAT
>DATIZS010000257.1:0-2234 GCA_035516955.1 Rhizomicrobium sp. | reverse complement strand
CCGGCTACGGCTTTCTTTCGGAGAACGCGCGCTTCGCTGAGATCGTGCGCGAGCACGGCATCGCCTTCATCGGCCCGACGCCCGAGCACATCCGCATGATGGGCGACAAGATCACGGCCAAGCAGGCGGTGAAGGAAGCGGGCATCCCGACGGTGCCAGGCTCGGACGGCGCGGTATCGGACGCCGATGCCGCGAAGATGGCCGCCGACATCGGCTATCCCGTTCTCATCAAGGCGTCCGCGGGCGGCGGCGGGCGCGGCATGAAGGCGGCGCGTTCCGAATCCGATCTTCCGCTCGCGCTTTCCACCGCGCGCGCGGAAGCCAAGGCCGCGTTCGGCGACGATGCCGTCTATATCGAAAAATATCTCGCCCATCCGCGCCACATCGAAGTGCAGGTGCTGGCCGATTCCTTCGCCAAGGTGCTGCATCTGGGCGAGCGCGACTGCTCGCTGCAGCGGCGGCATCAGAAATTGTGGGAAGAAGCGCTAAGCCCCGCGCTCAACGATGCGCAGCGCGAGCAGATCGGCGGCGTGGTGACGCGCGCGCTGGAGAAACTCGGCTATCTGGGCGCGGGCACGGTGGAATTCCTCTATGAGGACGGGCAGTTCTATTTCATCGAAATGAACACACGGCTGCAGGTCGAGCATCCCGTCACCGAGGCGATCACCGGCATCGATATCGTGCGCGAACAGATCCGCATCGCCGATGGCGGCGCGCTGGAGCTAAGCCAAAGCGACATCACCTTCGCGGGCCACGCCATCGAATGCCGCATCAACGCGGAAAACCCCTTCACCTTCCAGCCATCGCCCGGCACCATCACGCAATTCCACGCGCCGGGCGGATTGGGCGTGCGCTTCGACGCGGCGATCTATTCCGGCTATCGCATCCCGCCCTATTACGACAGCCTCGCGGGCAAGCTGATCGTGCACGGCAAGAACAGGAACGAGTGCCTGATGCGGCTGCGCCGCGCGCTGGACGAACTCGTCGTCGGCGGGATCGAAACCACGATACCGCTGTTCCAGGAGCTCATGCGCGAACACGATATTCTCAATGGCGATTACAATATCCATTGGCTGGAGAATTGGCTCGCGAAGCGGGGAAGCTGAAGAAAATTGTCATCCCTGGCGGAGCATTGCGTCAACCATGCGATGGGAAGGGGGCCCAGTTCATCCAACCCAAATCCATCATGGCCGCCTCCCGGACCGCGCGAAGCGCGGCCCGAGTGCAAGCCTATGTGGCGGCCATCCATAACCTCCGTCCAGAAAGGTGTTTATGGATGGCCGGGACCCGCCTACGCTTTCAGCTTCGGCGGGCAAGCAAGCCCGGCCATGACGGATTTTGATTGTTGAATTTGCAAGTTCTAATTCGAAGATCGGCGTTATTTCAAAAACGCCAGCAACATCGCGTTCACCTTCTCCGGCTCGTCGGCCAGCGTCCAGTGCGTCGCGCCTTCGAGGCGCACGATCTCGCCGCGCTCGCACAATTTGATGCTGCCGGCCACGACATCGGTTTCGCCGTAAATATCCTTCATGCCCCAGATCAGAAGCGTGGGCGGCTTGATGCGGAAGCTTTCGTAACCGGGAAAGCGCCTCCTATAGATCGCGCGATAATAATTGATGCCCGCTTCCATCGCGCCCTTCTGCGACCAGGCCGCGCGGTAGCGCGCCAGTTCGTCGTCGCCCATCGCGCCCTTCTTCGCCGTCGAACGGATGGCGTCGGCGAGCGGCCTGTAATTCTGCAATCGCAGGCCGAGTTCGGGCAGCCACGGCACCTGCATCATGCGCACATAGCGGCTCTTCTTGCGCTGCGCCGCGTTCGTCTCCATGCCTTCGCGCCAGATCGCGGGATGGCCCGCGCTGAGCGACACGAAGCGCGCCACGCGCCCGGGATAGTTCTGCGCCGTCCACCATCCCACGATCGCGCCCCAATCATGGCCCACGAGGAAGAATTTCTCGCGGCCGAGCGTGTCGGCGAGGCCGACCACGTCCTTGGCAAGCTCGTCGAGATCGTAATCCGCGACGCTTTTCGGCTTGTCGCTGAGATTGTAGCCGCGCATGTCGGGGGCGAGTACGCGCAGCCCCGCATCCGCGAGCGGCCCGATCTGGCGATGCCACGAGAACCAGAATTCGGGAAAGCCGTGCAGCAAGATGACGAGCGGGCCCTCCTCGGGCCCCGCTTCGGCGGCATGCAGCGTGATGCCGTTCGTCCGCAGATAGGTAAAACGCGATTGGATT
>DATIZS010000256.1:0-2751 GCA_035516955.1 Rhizomicrobium sp. | reverse complement strand
ATATGTGCGCGCGCGATTTCCCTTCATTCCGGAAAGCCTCATCTATCGCTTCCTGCGCTGGTTCCACGATCCGGCCGAATCGATGATGGTGGCGACGCCCTCGTTGAAGAACGAGATGGAAGCGCACGGCTTCCGCAATGTGCGCATCTGGTCGCGCGGCGTCGATGTCGATCGCTTCCGGCCGATCGAAGGCGCGAGCCTGCCGTTCCCCAAGCCCATCTGGCTCTATGTCGGGCGCGTGGCGGTGGAGAAGAATCTCGACGCCTTCCTGTCGCTCGACCTGCCGGGAACCAAGGTGGTGGTGGGCGACGGGCCGGCGCGCGCGAGCCTCGAGAAGCGATACCCGGACGCCAAATTCCTCGGCCCCAAGACGGGCGAAGATCTGGCGCGTCACTATTCGGCGGGCGACGTGTTCGTGTTTCCGAGCCGCACCGACACGTTCGGTCTCGTGCTTCTGGAGGCGCTGGCCTGCGGGCTGCCGGTGGCGGCCTATCCGGTGCAGGGCCCGCTCGACGTGGTGGGCGGCGAGGCGGTGGCGGCCCTGCACGAGGATCTGGCCGTAGCCTGCGCGCGCGCCCTCGAAATCCCCTCCGAGGCCTGCCGCGCCTATGCGCTCACGCGCTCCTGGCGGGCCTGCACCGAGCAGTTCCTCGCCAATTTGCCCGAACCCGTCCGCATGGCGCTCGGCTAGGCATTATCGCCGCAGGTGCGCCTTGGCGGGGAAATGCTAAATTCCCGCGACTATTACCGATTCCGGTTTCTCGATGCCTTCGCGCGCGCGCGCCTCCCACCTCATGGCACAGGAATGGCTGTTCTTCGGCCTCGTCGTGCTCGTCTTCGCGCTCTTCACCATCGGGCTGGGCGAGGGCGTGTCGTGGGACTTCCGCAATTACCACTGGTACGGGCCTTACGCCTTCCTGACGGGACGCGAAAACATCGACGTGGCGGTGGCCCATCAGGCGACCTATTACAATCCGTTCCTCGACATTCCCTATTACTGGCTGGCGACGCATTTTCCGTCCTGGGTCGCGGTGGGCGCGCTCGGCGCGGCGCAAGGCCTGAACGTCGTGCCGATTTATCTGATGGCGCGCTCGGTCCTGCGCAGCGAGGAGAAGCGGATCCTGGCCGGCGTCATTGCGCTCGTCTGCATGACCGGCGGGCTTTCGCTCAGCCTCGCCGGCACCACCTATTACGACAATATCCTGAGCGTGTTCACGCTGGGCGGACTTGCGCTCCTCGTCTGCAATCGTGAAAAGCTCGCGACATCGGCGTGGACGGCGGGCGCTTCGCTCGCGGCACTGGCCGGATTGATGACCGGCGCGGCCATGGGCCTGAAATTGCCCGAGGCGCCATTCGCGCTGGGATTTGCGGGCGCGCTGATCGCGCTTCCGGGCGATGCGAAGCGCAGGATGACGCGGGTCGCGGCCGGCGGCATCGCGGGCGCGATCGGGGTGGCGCTGACCGGCGGCTATTGGATGCTGCATCTCGCCCATGTCACCGGCAATCCGCTCTTTCCCTATTTCAACCAGTTCTTCCATTCGCCGCTGGCGCTTGCGGCCTCCTATCGCGACATGCGCTATCTGCAGCACGATCTGTGGCACGCGATTCTCTATCCGCTCCTCTTCTCCATCGACTGGCGCGTGGCCGACGATCTCGGCTTTTCCGATATCCGCGTGGGGATCGCCTATGTCGTGCTGATCGCGAGCGGCGCGATGTGGCTGATAAAGAAGCGCTCGTCCGATCCGCTCGCCGATCCCGAAGGCGCGCGCGCGCTCTTTGCCTTCTGGATCGTTTCCTATCTGGCGTGGTTGCTCGTCTTCGGCATCTACCGCTACATCATCACGCTCGAAATGCTGTCGCCGCTGGTGACGGTGGCGGCGCTGGGGCAATGGAAGCTCACGCGACGCGCGCGGCTGACGGCGCTGGGAGCGCTCGGCGTGCTCGCGCTCGTCTGCACCGGCACCTCCGACATGGCGCGCGCGCCCCTCGGCGATCCTTACGTCCAGGTGAAGATGCGCAAGATCCCCGATCCCGACCACACCATCATCCTGATGACCGGCGAGGCGCCCATGGGCTATATCGTGCCCTCGCTTCCCCACCAAATTCCGGTCCTGCGCATCGACGGCTGGATGATCCAGCCGCAGGACGGCTCCGAGCTCACGGCGCGCACCAAGGCGCGGGTGAAGGCCTTCAAGGGCGATCTCTTCCTGATGGCCGACGCCTATGAGCTGGACCGGGCGCGCACGGCGCTGGCCGATTACGGGCTTGCCATACGCTGGCTCGAATGCGGAGATATCAAGACCAATATGGGCGACGATCTCCAGCTCTGTCCGCTCGCCCGCAAAGGGGGCGCAAAACCATGAGCATGCGGATCGCCGTTCTTATTCCCTGCTACAACGAGGAAGCCGCCATCGCGAGCGTGGTGCGCGATTTCCGCGCCGCTTTGCCGGATGCCGCAATCTATGTGTACGACAACAATTCGCGCGACGCGACCATCGAACGCGCGCGCCAAGCCGGCGCCATCGTGCGCAGCGAACCCCGCCAGGGCAAAGGCAATGTCGTGCGCCGCATGTTCGCCGACGTGGAGGCCGACATTTATATTCTGGTCGACGGCGACGATACCTATGACGCCTCCGTCGCGCCCGGGCTGGTGCGCGCGCTTCTCGATGGCGGCTACGACATCGTTTCGGGCAGGCGCGTCGCGACCGGCTCGAGCGCCTATCGCGCGGGCCATGTGCTGGGCAACCGGAT
>DATIZS010000255.1:0-3326 GCA_035516955.1 Rhizomicrobium sp. | reverse complement strand
CACCTCTTCCGGCGCGCGAGCCACGAATTGCTCGTTGGCGAGCTTGGCATCGAAGCGGGCGATCTCGTCATTGGCCTTCTGCAATTCCTTTTCGAGGCGGGCGCGCTCCTTGGCGAAATCGATCACGTCGCCGAGCGGCAGCGCGACGGTCGCTTCGTTGAGCACGAATTGCGCCGAGCCCTTCGGGATTGCGCTCTCGATACGCACATCGGAAAGCCGCGCCAGCGTCGCGATCACGTCGCGATGGCGTTCGAGGCGCGCGATGCTTTCCGCGCTTGCGTCCTTCACTATCAATGCGATTTTCGCGGACGGAGGTACGTTCATTTCAGCACGAATAGAGCGCACACCGGACACGAGATCGATCACCCATCGCATTTCATTGTCGGTGGCGGCATCGTAGGTGTCGGCTGCGGACGGCCAAGGGCCTTCGATCAACAACGCGTTGCGAGGCTGGGCGTCCTCCGCAGTGCGCGCCCACAATTCTTCCGTGATGAACGGCATGAACGGGTGCAAGAGCGCGAGAATATTGTCGCGCACGAATGCAGCGGTGGCGCGGGTTTCAGTTTTGGCTTCTGTATCGGTGCCGTTGAAAATTGGTTTTGCGAATTCGAGATACCAATCGCAGAACACATCCCAGACGAAATGATAGGTGGTCGCCGCCGCGTCGTTGAATCGCAGCGCTTCGAGATTGCCGGTGACGTCCACCGCGGTGCTACGCAATTCGCCGACAATCCATTTGTTGACCGTGAGCGAGACTTTAGCCGGATCGAAATCGGGCTGCGTCACGCATTCGTTCATTTCGCAGAAGCGCGCGGCGTTCCACAGCTTGGTCGCGAAATTGCGGTTGGCTTCGACGCGCGTGGGCCCGATGCGCATGTCGCGGCCCTGCCCGGCCGCCAGCGCCAGCGTGAAACGCAACGCGTCGGCGCCGAATTCGTCGATGAGCGTCAAGGGATCGACCACGTTGCCCTTGGTCTTCGACATCTTCTGACCCTTCTCGTCCAGCACCCGCGTGTGGATGAAAACCGTTCGGAAGGGCACATCTTTCATGAAGTGCAGGCCCATCATCATCATGCGCGCGACCCAGAAGAAGATGATGTCGAACCCGGTGACGAGAACCGAGGTCGGATAGAAGCGTTTCAATTCCGGCGTTTCGTCCGGCCAGCCGAGCGTGGAAAACGGCCACAGCGCGGAGGAGAACCATGTATCGAGCACGTCGGAATCGCGCGTGAGCTTCTTGCCGCCAGCAAGCTTCGCGGCCTCGGCCTCGGATTCGGCGACGTAGATTATTCCGTCCGCGTCGTACCACGCCGGGATCTGATGCCCCCACCAGAGCTGGCGCGAGATGCACCAGGGATGGATGTTCGTCAGCCAGTTGAAATAGACGTTTTCCCATTGCTCGGGAATGATGCGCGTCTTGTGGTCCTTCACGGCCGCAAGCGCTTTTTCCGCGAGCGGTTTGACGTTCAGATACCATTGTTCGGTCAGATAAGGCTCGAGCACGACCGTCTTGGTCTTCTCGTCATGCGGCACGGAATGGGTGATCGGCTCGATCTTGTCGATCAGTTCGAGCGCTTCCAGATCGGCGAGGATTTGCTTGCGTGCCTCGAAGCGGTCGAGCCCGCGATAGGCAACCGGAACGCTATCGTTCAGCTTGCCGTCGACGGTCAGGATGTTGATGAGCGGCAGATCGTGCCGCTTTCCCACTTCGAAATCGTTGAAATCATGCGCCGGCGTGATCTTCACCGCGCCGGTTCCCTTTTCGGGATCGGTATATGCGTCGGCGATGATGGGGATGTGCCGGTTGGCGAGCGGCAGGATCGCGCGTTTGCCGATCAGCGATTTGTAGCGCCCGTCTTCGGGATGCACGGCCACCGCCGTATCGCCCAGCATGGTTTCGGGACGCGTGGTGGCGACCGTGATGAACCGGCCGATCTGGCCTTCGATCGGATATTTGATGTACCAGAGATGGCCCTTGACCTCGATGTTCTCCACTTCGAGATCGGAAACGGCGGTCTGCAATCGCGGGTCCCAATTGACCAGCCGCTTGTCCTTGTAGATCAGGCCCTCGCGATAAAGCTCCACGAAGACTTTCAAAACCGCGCGGCTAAGCCCCTCGTCCATGGTGAAGCGCTCGCGGCTCCAATCGGCGGAAGCGCCGAGGCGGCGAAGCTGCTGCGTGATCGCGCTGCCATATTCGTTTTTCCACTTCCACACTTCTTCGAGGAATTTCTCGCGCCCCATCTGGACGCGGCTTTGCTGGCGCTCGGCCAGCGCGCGCTCGACGACCAATTGTGTGGAAATGCCGGCGTGGTCGGTGCCCGGCTGCCAGAGCACGTCCTTGCCCCGCATGCGTTCGAAGCGGGCGAGCGCATCCTGCAGCGTGTTGTTGAGCGCGTGCCCGATGTGAAGCCGCCCCGTGACATTGGGCGGCGGGATGACGATGCAGAACGGCTCGGCCTCGGGCCTGCGGCCCGCGCGGAATGCGCCCGAGGCTTCCCATTGGGCGTAGATGCGCCCTTCGACTTCGGAAGGATTGAAGGTCTTATCGAGCATATGATTCCTTTGAGCCGCCCTCCCGCGAAGAGAGGACGGAAAGGCATCATACGGTCAAGCCGCTATCTCTTGCGCGCCTTGCGGGCGACTTCGTTGCGTACCGCTTCTTCGAGCAGGTCGGGGAAGTTCTCGTCCATCCATTCGCGGATGATCGGCTTCATGCGGTCGATGACGGCGCCGGAATTCTCGGCCAGCCAGCTCTTGAGCACGGGCTCGAAGGTCTCGCGGATGGCGCGGTCGAGCACGGCCTCCACGCTGTGGCCGTCGATGGGGGCCACGGAGGTGGCGGGCGCCGCATGGGAATTCGCTTCTGCGGGTCTGATGCCGGCGAACGTATCGTCCAGCGCTTTGCGGGTCTTGTCGGAGAAAATGCCCTCACCAGAGGGCGCTTGGGCGGGCACGGAACTCACGGGCTCCTCCTCGATGGTCTGGAACACGACGTCGTCTGCGGGCATGGGCTCGGGCGCAAGAGGCGCGGGCTCTGGCGTCTCCTCAATGGCCTCGGTCAGATCGAGGACATCGCTGTCGGGCTCGGGTTGCGGTGCTGGCCGGGGCGCGGCCTGCGGGGCTTTGGCTTCCGCGGGCGGAGCATCCGCCGAATCTTCCGAGATGATCTTGCGGATGGAGGCGAGAATCTCCTCCATGGTCGGTTCATGCTGCGGATTCGACGACATTTTTCACTCCGGCCGCGCGGGGGCAACTCGACCCTATGACAGTTACCCACAGAAGAAAAGGCGAAGTTAACATTCCACTTAATTCGAGGGTTCAGT
>DATIZS010000254.1:0-13252 GCA_035516955.1 Rhizomicrobium sp. | reverse complement strand
GGTCTTCGATCACCCCTTGCGCGACCGCGAGCTGGCCCGGCCCGCCATCGATCAACACGAGATCGGGCCATTTCTCGCGCGCCTCATCGCCTTCCTTCATCAGGCGCGCGAAGCGGCGCGTCAGCACTTCGCGCATCATGGCGTAGTCGTCGCCGGGCGCGAGGTCTTCGGACTTGATGTTGAATTTGCGGTATTCGCCTTTCTCGAAACCCTCCGGCCCCGCCACGATGAAGGCGCCCGTGGCATGGGCGCCCTGGATATGGGAATTGTCATAGACCTCGATGCGCCTCGGCGGATTGTCGAGGCCGAAGACTTCCGCCACGCCTTCGAGAAGCTCGCGCTGCGCCGTGTTCTCCGCCATGCGCCGCCCGAGCTGCTCGCGCGCATTGGTCAGCGCCATGTCCACGATCTCGCGCTTTTCGCCGCGCTGGGGTGCGGAGATTTCAACCTTGCGGCCGGCGCGCATCGCGAGCGCTTCGGCCAGCAATTCGCGATTGGGGATGTCTTCGGAGAGCAGGATCAGATGCGGCGCTTCGCGCTCGTCGTAGAATTGCCCGATGAAGGATTCGAGGACTTCCGCCGTGCCGATCTCGCGGTCGTGCCGCGGGAAATAGGGCCGGTTGCCCCAATTCTGCCCGGCGCGGAAGAAGAACACCTGGATGCAGCTGTGCCCGCCTTCCGAGAACGCCGCGAACACATCGGCATCGGCGAAGGTCGAAGGATTGACGCCCTGATGCTGCTGGATTTGGTTCATCGCGCGCACGCGATCGCGAAAGCGCGCCGCGCGCTCGAAATCCAGCGCTTCGGCGGCCGCATTCATGTCCTTCACCAGATGATCCTGAACCGCGCGGCTTTTGCCGGACAGAAACTGCTCGGCTTCCTTCACGAGCTCCGCATAACCGCCCGCATCGATGCGTTCGACGCAAGGCGCGGAACATCTTTTGATCTGAAAGAGTAGACACGGCCGCGTGCGCGAATCGAACACCGAATCCGAACAGGAACGCAGGAGAAACGCGCGTTGCAGCGTGTTCAGCGTGCGGTTCACCGCGCCCGCGCTCGCGAACGGCCCGAAATAGACGCCCTTGGTCGTCTTCGCGCCGCGATGTTTCAGGAGCTGTGGAAAAGGATGATCTTCCCGCAGCAGGATGTTCGGGAAGGATTTGTCGTCGCGGTAGGAAACATTGTAGCGCGGCTTCAGCCGCTTGATGAGATTTGACTCCAGCAGCAGCGCCTCGGTTTCCGACGCGGTGGTGACGAAAATCATCTCCGCGGTTTCGGAGATCATACGCGTCAGCCGGTCGGCATGGGGCACTCCGCGGGCGTAAGAACTCACGCGCTTCTTCAGGCTCTTGGCCTTGCCCACATAGAGCACATCGCCCTTGGCATCGAGCATGCGATAGACGCCCGGCGCATCGGGCAGCGTCTTCAGATACGCCGCGATGCGGGCGGGGCCTTTGAGCGGTTCGGTGCCGGAATCCATTAGTTTCAATGCTTTATTCGTTTTCCGAAAATCCGCCACCCCCCCTCCCCCCTGCGGGCAAGGGCGCCTCTCCTGCAATCATTATAGGGGCAATGGACGAGGCGGGGATAAGGTCAGGCCAAGGATCAGACAGGAGCGTGACGTTCGATCTCGACCCCGCCGGATTCCGCGCCGGGCAGCGCGTGCAGCTTCTCCACGCGCACGCGCGCGCTCTTCACGCGGGGGTCGCCGAAACACGCTTGCGCGATGCGCTCGGCCAGCGTTTCGGCCAGATTGATATGGCCCGCCCCGATGATGGCGCGGATATGGGCGTCGATGCTGGCGTAATCGACGACCTGTTCCAGCCGGTCGCCGACATCGATCAGATCCTCGACCGCGAGGTCCACATTGATCCGCACCGGCTGCAGCTTGCCCTTCTCGTGGCCATAGACACCGATATTGGCCAGCACTTCCAGATTGCGGATGAAGACATGGCGCAGCCCACGCGCGGCATCGGCAATTCGCAACGGCTGGACGTTCTTGCTCATTCCTTCACGCTCACATCCGGCGTTTTCCAGATCAGATGCTGGCCGCCATCGACCGCGATCATCTCGCCGGTGACGGCCCGTGCCTCGAGAAGATAACGCACGGCCTCGCAAACGTCCTGCGGCTCGGCGCCGCCGCCGAGCGGCGTGGCCGCGCGCTGGCGGATGAAATCGGCCTCGCTCTGGCGTTCGTTGCGGATCGTCGGGCCGGGCGCCACGGCATTCACACGGATTTTCGGGGCGAGCGCCTGTGCCAGCGTGGTATTCAGCCAGTGCAATCCAGCCTTGCTCAAACTGTATGAGATGAATTGCGGCGTCGGTTTCAGCACGCGCTGGTCGATGATGTTGACGATGGCGCCCGTCATCTCGCGCGGTAATTGGCGCGCGAATTCCTGCGACAACACGAACGGCGCCCGCAGATTGGTCTCGATGTGCTTGTCCCAGGAGGCGCGATTTGCATTCAGGACATTGTCGTTCTCGAAAACGGATGCGCTGTTGACGAGCGCGGTCAGCGGGCCGAGCTCGGCCGCAGCGCGTCCCACCAATGCTGCGGTATCTTCCTCGCGCGACAGATCGGCCTTGAGAAGTGCCACCCGAATCTTGGCGATGCGCGCATCCTCCGCCGTCATGCGGGCTTCGCGCTCGGAGCCGTGATAATGGATCGCCACATCCCAGCCGGCGCGCGCCAGATCGAGCGCAATCGCGCGCCCCAGCCTCTTTGCGGCGCCGGTGACGAGAACGGTTTTGGGCTGGCTCATGGAGCAGGTTGTAGCGCAAAGCCGGCCGAAGCAGAATGCGCCCATATGGGCGTATTCAGGCTGGACAAACGCCTCTTATGCGCCTATATAGGCGCACGGGGCGGGCGATGGCCGGAACGGCAAGGTCGAAAATTGTGGCCCGGCTGGAGCGGGAAGGCTGGTCGCCGGCGCGTCATGGCGCGGCGCATGATGTGTACCGCCATCCGCACAGGCCCGGCGTAATCGTGGTGCCGCGCCATCGCACATTGTCGCCGGGCGTGGCGAGAAGCATTGCCAAGACCGCGGGATGGAGAGATTGATGGCGCGCTACATTGCATTGATCGACGGCAAGGCCGGCAATTACGGCGTCGTGTTTCCCGATCTGCCGGGTTGCGTGTCCATGGGTGTGACTGTCGAGGACGCAATCGCCAATGCGGGCGAGGCGCTTCGCGATTGGGTGGACGTAACTGAGGAAAGCGGCGAAAAGGTGCCGCCTCCGCGCCCGCTGGAAAAACTTCGCCGCGACCGCGAAGTGGCCGATGCTTTGGCCGAAGGGGCGACGCTCACAATCGTACCGTTGGTGCGCGAAACGGGAAAGCCCGCGAAGGCGAACCTGTCCATCGATTCCGGTATCCTTTCGGCCATCGATGAGGAAGCAGCGCGGCGCAAGCTCACGCGTTCGGCATTTGTGGAAATGATGGCGAAGCGCGTGCTGAAGGAAACGGCCTGATCAGCCTCGCCGCAAACGCCCAAATGCGCGCAGCCGGGCAACCAGCTTTCTGAACGCAACGGCGCGGGATTTCGCCGTGCGGGCGCGCGTCTCGCGAAGCCAGCGCCGGAAGGACTGGCCGAGATTCATTCGACGAACCCCACGATGCGCTTGACCTCTTTCATGACCGGCGCGGCCAGCGCGCGCGCCTTGGCCGAACCGTCTTTCAGGATGCGGTCGATCTCGGCCGGATCGGCGAGAAGGCGGCGCATTTCGCTGGCAACAGGGGTCAGCTTCGCCACTGCCAGTTCCGCCAGCTCGTTCTTGAAGCCGGAAAACTGCTGACCCGCGAAACGCGCGATCACGTTCGCGGGCTGCTCGTCGGCCAGCGCCGCATAGATATTGATGAGGTTCTCCGCTTCTGGCCGTCCCTCCAAGCCTTTTTCCGAATCCGGCAGCGGGTTCGGATCGGTGCGCGCCTTTTTTATCTTCTGCGCGATGGTGTCGGCGTCGTCGGTGAGATTGATGCGCGAATAATCACTCTCGTCCGATTTCGACATTTTCTTCGTGCCGTCGCGCAAGCTCATCACGCGCGTCGCGGGGCCGGTGATCACGGGTTCGGGCAGCGGAAAGAAATCCGGCACGTCGAAATCATTGTTGAATTTCTGCGCGATGTCGCGCGCCAGTTCCAGATGCTGTTTCTGGTCCTCGCCCACAGGAACATGCGTGGCCTTATAGACAAGAATATCCGCCGCCATCAGCACGGGATAGGTGTAAAGGCCCACGCTCGCGCGTTCCTTGTGCTTGCCGGATTTCTCCTTGAACTGCGTCATGCGGTCGAGCCAGCCCAGCCGCGCCACGCAAGCGAATATCCACGCAAGCTCGGCGTGTTGCGGCACCTGCGCCTGATTGAAGATCGGGCTTTTGGCGGGATCGATTCCGGCGGCGATATAGGCGGCGGCGACCTCGTGGGTTGCGCGCGTGAGGCTCTCGCGCTTGCCATAGCCGGAATCCTGCGTGATCGCATGCAGATCGACGACGCAGAAAAGACACGGCATCTCCTTCTGCATGCGCACCCAGTTCTTGAGCGCGCCGAGATAATTGCCGAGGTGCAGCACATTGGTGGGCTGCATGCCGGAAAGGACGAGCTGGGGATGGGTCATGGCGCGCTCTGCTTATGAGGGCCGCGTTTATGCCTTCTTGGCGAGGCTTCAGCAAATTTTTTCTCCCCCCGTTCACGGGGGGAGTGCCGCCGCAGGCGGCGAGGGGGGCGAACGCCATGCCCGCCCCCTCCGGCGCTGCGCGCCACCTCCCCCGTAAACGGGGGAGGACATTTATTTCACGAGTTTGGCCCTTCCAGCGCCGCCAGAAGCTTCGCCTTGATGCTGGCCACGCGGTCGGGATGGGCGATCTTGTGGCCGAATCCGTCGCGCACATAGAAGACGTCGATGGCGCGCTCGCCATAGGTCGCCACCATCGAGGACGAGATCGAAAGTCCGGCCTCGAAGAGGGCGTGGGTGACGTCGTAGAGGAATCCGGGCCGGTCGAGGCCCTCGACCTCGATGACGGTCGCGGTGGTGGAGGCCTCGTTGTCGAAATCGACGCGCGGGCGCACCTGGAAGGCGGATGTGCGCTTCTTGGGCGCGCGCTTGGCGAATTCCACGCGCGGGACCAACTGCCCGGCCAGCGTCTTTTCGATGGACTGGCGCAGGCGCTCGATGCGCGGCGCATCTCCGAACGGCCCGCCGTCCTGATCCTGGACGGAGAACACGTCGAGCGCGAAGCCGTCGGTGGTGGTGAACGCTTTCGCATCGACGATGGAGCCGCCCGCCACCGCGATCGCGCCGGCGAGCTGCGAAAACAGACCCGGATGATCGGGCGTGTAGATCACGATGTCGCTGATGGCGCGGAAGGCGTTGCTCTGCGAAGAAAGCGCGAGCAATTCGCCTTTGGTATCGGCTTCGGCGGTCAGCCGCGCGTGGCGTTCATGCGCGTCGGTGTCGAAGGCGAGCCAATAGGCGTCGTAATGCCGGTCGCGGGCGCGGGCACGCGCCTGCGCCGGCCAATCCTTCAGACGCGCGGTGAGCGCTTCCTTGGCGTCGTTGATGCGCGCCGAACGCGCGGGCGTCGAATCGCCGCCGCTCATCACGGTTTCGGCTTCGTAATAGAGCTCGCGCAGCAATTGGCCTTTCCAGCCGTTCCACACCCCGGGACCGACCGCGCGAATATCGGCCACCGTCAGCACCAAAAGCAGGCGCAGCATCTCCGGCGATTGCACGGCCTGCACGAAATCGCGCACCGTCTTGGGATCGGCGATGTCGCGCTTCTGCGCCATGTCGCTCATGATGAGATGGTTGCGCACCAGCCACGAGACGGACGCGGTATCGCCGGGCGTCAATCCCCATCGCGGGCAGAGGCTTTCGGCGATCGCTCCGCCCACATCGGAATGATCGCCCGGCAATCCTTTCGCGATGTCGTGCAGCAGCATCGCGCAATAGAGCGCCTCGCGCGATTTGATGCGCTTGATGATCTCGGTGGAGAGCGGATGATCCTTCTTGTGCTCGCCGCGTTCGATCGCCGCCACATTGCCGACGGCGCGGATGAGATGCTCGTCGACCGTATAATGGTGATACATGTTGAACTGCATCAGCGCCACGACGCGGCCGAATTCCGGCACGAATTTCCCGAACACGCCGGCCTCGTTCATCATCCTGAGCGCCCATTCGGGATTGTGCCGCGAGGTCAGCACGTCGAGGAACATCCGGTTCGCCTCGGGATCGCGGCGCACGTCCTCGGTGATGAGATCGAGCGAGCGCGTGATCGTGCGCAGCGCATCGGGGTGCACGTCCACATGCTTGGCGTCGGCGACATGGAAGATGCGGATGAGATTGACCGGATCGCGCTTGAAGGCGCCGGCCCGCGCGTTCAGCCGTCCGTTCTCGACATAGAAATCCTCCACGCCCGTGCGCGGTTTCAAAAATCCCGGCAGCATGTTGGCGAGCGAGGGCCGCTTCTTGCGGTTCTGCTCCTCCAGCGCCGCGCAGAAGATGCGCGTCAGATCGCCCACGTCCTTGGCCACGAGAAAATAGGCGCGCATGAATTCTTCCACCGCGCGCTGCGAATTGTCGCCGTTGAATCCCAGTCTGCGCGCCAGTTCCGGCTGAAGGTCGAAGGACAGCCGCTCTTCCGCGCGCCCGCTCGCGTAATGCAGATGGCAGCGCACGTCCCACAAAAACGCTTCGGCCTTCTGGAAGGTCTTGTATTCGTCATGGGTGAAAACGTTGTGCTTCACCAGATCGGCGGCATCGTCGACGTGATAGAGATATTTGCCGATCCAGTAGAGCGTCTGCAGGTCGCGCAGCCCCCCTTTGCCTTCCTTGATGTTGGGCTCGACGAGATAGCGGCTTTCGCCCTGACGCATATGGCGTTCGTCGCGTTCGGCGAGTTTCTGCTCGACGAAATCGAGGCCGGTACCGGTCGCGACTTCCGCCCAGAAGCGCTTGCGCAAATCCTCGTAGAGCCCGCTGTCGCCCCAGAGATAGCGCGCTTCGAGGAGCGCGGTGCGGATGGTGATGTCCTGCTTGGCGAGGCGCATGCATTCCGGCAGCGAGCGCGTGGCGTGACCCACCTTCAATCCCAAATCCCAAAGCATATAAAGAATGAATTCGATGACGCTCTCGCTCCACGGCGTCTCCTTGTAGGGACGAACGAACAGTAGATCGACGTCCGATCCCGGCGCCAGTTGCGCGCGGCCATAGCCGCCCGTCGCCACGACGCAGAGGCGTTCGGCCTCGGTCGGGTTCTGCGCGTAGTAGAAATGCTTGGTCGCGAAATCGTAGAGCACCTGGATGACGCTGTCCTGCAAATCGGAAAGCGCGCGCGCCGCCTGCAGCCCCGAAACGCTGCCCGCCTCCGCCGCATCCTTCACGCGCCCGCGCGCGGCGGAGAATTCGCTCTTGATGAGGGCAAGCGCCGTCTTGCGGAGCTTCGCGCTGTCGCCGGCGTCGCGGGCGAGCGCGGTCAGGTCGCGGCGCAAATTATCGCCGTCGATCAGTTCGATATGCTCTGGCCCTTCGAAGCCCAAGATGCGTGTTCCTTATCGTTCCGCAAAGGACATAGAATGGTCAGGCTCCCACAAAGGCAAGACGGGACGGCTCACGCATATTGACGCCAGCCGGATACGTAATTACATTGTGATCATGAAAAAATCCGCGACCGTCACTGCCGAAATCGTGCGCATCGGCAATTCCTATGGCGTGCGCCTCCCCAAGGCCATCCGCGAACAAGCGGGCTTGATTGGCAAGGTCAGCCTCACGGTCAGCGGCGACACGGTCGTCATTCGGCCGTCGCGCCGCCTGCGGGCCGGATGGCAGGAGCAGTTCGCACGCGCCAAGCCGCAAGAGTTGAGCGAAGACGAAAAAGCCTGGCTCGGTATGCCCAACGAAGAGGATGACAAGGAGTGGACGTGGTAACGCCACGCCGCTTCGAGGTCTATCTCGTAAGCTTCGATCCCACGCTTGGCGCGGAAATCCGCAAGACCCGGCCTGCCGTGATCGTTTCACCCGACGAGGCGAACCAGCATTTGAGGACGGTGATCGTGGTTCCGCTGACATCGGCGGCGCGTGCTTATCCGAGCCGCGTGCCGCTGCGCTTTCAGGGACGCGACGGCGAAGCGGCCATCGATCAGATGCGCGCGATCGACAAGCAGAGATTGGTACGGCGTCTGGGTTCGATAAGCGCGGATGCGCAGCGCCACCTCGTGGAGCGGTTGCTCGAATTTTTCGGCTGATCATTCCGGCACAAGCCAGCGCTGCACCAGCCCCGCGAGCCCGCCGCCCAGAAGCGGCGCCACGATGAACACCCACAATTGGCCCATCGCCCAGCCGCCTTGCAGGATCGCCACGCCCGCCGAGCGCGCCGGGTTCACCGATGTGTTGGTGACGGGAATGGAGATGAGATGGATCAGCGTCAGCGCAAGCCCGATGGCGATGGGCGCAAATCCATGCGGCGCTTTCTTCGATGTCGCGCCCAGGATCACGATCAGGAACATGAAGGTCATCACCGTTTCGGTGAGAAGGGCAGCCTCCAGCGAATAGCCTTGCGGGGAATGTTCGCCGTAGCCGTTGGTGGCGAAGCCGTTGTCGATGTCGAAACTGGCAAGCCCGCGCGCGATGAGGAAAAGGATGCTCGCCGCCGCGATCGCGCCCGCCACTTGCGCGATCCAGTAGGGGATCACGTCGCGGCCGGCAAAGCGCCTGGCCGTGAACAATCCGAACGTCACCGCCGGATTGAAATGCGCGCCCGAGATATGGCCGAAAGCGTAGGCGCCGGTCAGCACCGTAAGCCCGAAGGCAAGCGCTACGCCCGCATAGCCGATGCCGACATGCGGCACGCCCGCCGCCAGCACCGCCGCCCCGCATCCGCCGAGCACCAGCCACAACGTGCCGATGAATTCGGCCGCCAATCTGCGCGACATGTCCATGATGTTCTCCCCCGAGTCGTTTTTCCGAGTCTAGCGCGTCTGCGCGCGGGCCCATGCGAGATAATCCTCGTTGCCGCCCGCAATCGGCAGGACGAGGAAGCACGGTACCGTATAGGGATGAAGCGGCCGGGCGGCTTCGATCGCCTTGTCGGCCAGCGAACGGCGCGTCTTGATGAAGGCCGCGAATTCGGGGCCGGTCTCGAGCGCGCCCTGCCATTCATAGATGCTCGTCATCGGCCCATGGATATTCACGCAGGCCGCGAGCTTCGCCTTCACCAGCGCCTCGGCCACGCGGCGCGCGGAATCGGCGTCGGGAAAGGTGGAATAGACGAAGACGAATTCGCTTTCGCTCATGGGCACAGCTTAAAAGAAAACGGCGCGGAGCCGAAACTCCGCGCCGTTCCTTTTCTCAACGCGCCAAGCTCAGAGGAGCTTGAGGTTCACGGCCTTGGGCCCGCGCTTGTCGGCTTCGATATCGAAGCTCACGCGCTGGCCTTCGTTGAGGCTCCTGAGACCCGCCGCCTGAACCGCGGTGACATGGACGAACACGTCCTTGCCGCCGCCTTCCGGCGCGATGAATCCGAAGCCCTTCGTGGTGTTGAAGAATTTGACCTGACCGGTCGTCGACATTACGGCTTTCTCCTGAACAGGATTTCTCCCCGCCGGACACCATGTCCGCCGAGGTCGTCAAAGTCGCGTTTGATTTTCAGGGAAAGCGTCGTCGTCACTCCAGGCCGTTTGCCCGCCCAATTCGCTTGAGACGAGGCATCCGCTTGGACGCGCATGAAACTTCTCTGGCTCGCGCGGCCTCAACAGGGGGCCGATATAGGCCCGGTGGGGCGATTTGGCAAGGATCGGGCGCATTCAATTCTTGCCATAGGCTTGCCACAGGTTGAGTGTTCCCTTTCGGGGCACTCGAGGAGGAAACGCACATGAAACCCATGATCTGGGCCGGCGGGCTGGCGCTGGCGGTTATGGCCGGGCCGGCGCTGGCCGGTTCCCTGCCCATGGACCAGCCCATCACGCTCAACGGCATCGAGACGGTCTGTACGGGCATCGGCGACGAAGCCATGCACGACCCGCGCTGGCCGGCCTATCCGATCCGGGTCGAGTTCTCCAATGGCGGGGCGCAATATCTTTCGGGCGCGCATTTCGTGCTCAAGGACGCGGACGGCAAGGAGTTGACGAGCCTGGACTGCGACGGTCCGTGGGTGTTGCTGAAATTGCCGGCAGGCAAGGACTATATCGCGGCGGCGAGCTTTCCCGACGATCCCGACGATGGCGTGCGCAGCGGCCGCTTCACCGTGCCGTCGCACAAGCAGAAGCGCGTGGTGCTCGCCTTCCCGCACATTCCGCCGAACCACTAGAGCGCAATCCGAAAAGTGCGAAGCGGTTTTCGGATAAATTGCGCGATAATTCAAAAGCGCAATCCGAAAAGTGCGAAGCGGTTTTCGGATAAATTGCGCGATAATTCAAAAGCGCAATCCGAAAAGTGCGAAGCGGTTTTCGGACAAATTGCGCGATCATGCCCTAGAAGCTGAATTCCGTGATCGCGCGCGGCCGGTAATAGGAGCTGAACCGGATCCAGCGCGGGCGCACGCGGAAATAGGTGATGCCGGGCCATTCCTGGCGCGCGACGCCATCGGGAAACGCTTCGAGATAGATCTTCAGCAGACGTTCGCGTTCTTCGCCCGCCGGCTCGTCGGCCATGCCTTCATATTGCACCGTCTCCCAACCTTCCCAGCCGATGACGAAGGCGATCGCCGGATTGGCGCGCAGGTTCGGACATTTGCGCGTGGCGTCGGTGGTGTCGAAGACGAGTTCGAATTCGGGCGTCACCGCATAGCCGACGAGTGCCGCTTCGGGCGTGCGCTGCGGCGACACGCTCGCCATCACGGCGAAGCGCCGCGCACGCATGAATTCATAGAGCGCCTGTTTTTCCATATTCGCCTCGTTTTGCGGCGCGCCAATTAAGGCGCAAGGGCGCGCGACGATCCTTGCGCCAGATCAAGCCAACAATTGTTGGCCGCCGAATGTCCATAATGGTGAACGCGACGTTCGGCTGGCGTTCAGTTGCGCCGAATCAGACTGCGGCCAGGTTCGGGGCGTCGTGAGAACAGAAAAGGAGACGGCCATGACCGTATCGAAACATCTGAGAACGCTGGCCCTGGCGGGCCTGGGCGGCATCGCGATCGCGGCTGCGGGCGCAACCGCGGCCTCCGCCGCCTACACCTACACGCGCTGCGACAGCTATCGCTGCTGGCACGTGCGCTGCGACAATGACGGCGATTATTGCCGCAACGCCGGCTACGTCTATCGCGATTACGATCGCGGCCATTATCGCCACTACAACCGGCGCTGGGTTTGCGATCGCGACGGCGACGATTGTCACTACGTCTACGATCGCGGGCCCCATGTGGGCATCCATTTCGGCTGGTAAGCGCCGGACCGCAAGGCCCCTGGCGGGGAAAATTCCCCGCCAGCGGCCGCGCGTTCAGGACTTCTGGGCAACCACCGCGGCGACCGATTTGGCGAAGCCGTCTTCGACGTCTTCAACCGTCGTCGTTCCGCCCACCACGCCGCCCAGCGCGAAATCCTTCGACACGTCGTAGCTCGCCACGACCTTGCCGCTTGAATCTTCGAGCTGCACGGTCGCATCGATCCTGATCTGGCCGAGGCCGATCAGCATGAAGCGCGCGAACGCATTGCCGCGGTCGAATTGCGTGAAATGGATATTCATCTTGAGCGGCTGGCTGCCCGCGGGATCGGCGAGCACGCCCGGCGAGTCCGTCTCGATATAGCTTCTCACCTTCTGGCAGATGATCCCGAAATCGCCTTCGGACATCTGCACACCGTCGGCCGCATCGGCCGTGATGTCGGAAAGATGCAGCGATGCCTTCTGGTCCGCGCTCAGCGGCGCCACGGCGACAGGTTCCGATACGCTGCCGGCGCAGCCGCCAAGCATTGCCGCAAGCATCGCGGCGGAAATCAGGTGAACAGGCTTCATTGGTGCTCCTTTTGCGGGCTCTGGGTGGTGACGGGTGCGGCATTGGCCTGCGCGCCGGGCGGCGGCGTCGCGGCTTGCGCGGCAGGGGCGACCTGCGCGGCCGATTGCGGCGCGGCTGCGGGCGACGCATCGGCGACGGGCGCGGCCTTCAGCAGCACGAAGGCGTTGTCGGGATAGATCATGGCCGCGCCGCTGGAGGCGTCGGTGACCGCGTCGATGAGGCCGACATAGGGCATCATCGCGCCCGCGGCCGCCATGGACGACATGCGCGGCGCGTAATAGGCGCTGCCGTTCTGATAGCCCGCCTTGCTGCAATGGACGACGAGGACGCTCGCGCTCTTCTGGACGGTGACGGCGCCCGGAGTCTTGACCGGCCATTTGCCCTGGCTGTTGGAGACGGTGCAATCGGCGCCCGCCGGATCGGAATCGACGGCGACCTGCTGGGTTGTGCCTTCCATGACGGAGGCGCAGCCGCTCGTCGCAAGGAGCGCCGCCAATGCCGCCGTTATAGCGCGAATACGCAAGAATTCCCCCCGGACCCCGTTTTCCCGAAGATTAACATCTGTAAAGCCTGAGGGAAACGGGATGGGTGGTAGCGGGACGACTGCGCCGCCGCAATATCTGCTCAATATTCAACAGGCATGGCCCGGTAAATGGATCGCGCCGCGCCAGTCGAGGCGGAGCGGAAACCGCGCCGGAGGCAGACGAAATGCCGGCCCGACGCCGCGCGCGGCAAAAAATTTTTGGGGCCCCGCCCCCCGTGAATAGCGCCGCGCCAAGCCGTTGGAAACGCGGGGACCGGGACGCGCGATGCGCGCGCGCTATCCCCGTATCAGCTTTGCGCCGGCGCGCGCGGCGCAAACGCGGCGAGGAATTTCTCGAACCACTGAGCGATCTCGCGCGGCGATTTCGGCGTGACCGATGTGCGCGACGCGGGCGCGATGCCAGACGTGCTTTGCGAAATCCCCCGCGGCTTCTTCGCCAGCGCGCCGCCCAGGAGCGGTTCATCGAGCGCGCCGGCCGGCTTCTCCGCCGGTTTCTGTATCAGCGCGCCATCGGCGGGCGGCAGGTCGTCTAAGGGTCGCAATGGTCCGGCTCCTTGGGTTCAAGAGAAGCGATATGGGCACGGATTTTGCCGGTTCAAGTGGAGGCGGGCGAATTTTTTCGGCGCTTCGATTCTGCGTTACAGTAGTGCCGATTCGAGCCGCCAACGGAGCCGCCACTGACGAACAAGGTCTGGATTTCACTACCCGCGCGCGAGCGCGAAACTGTGATGGAGGCGCTGGTTGCATATGTCGGCGGCGAAGCCGCCA
>DATIZS010000253.1:0-12640 GCA_035516955.1 Rhizomicrobium sp. | reverse complement strand
GTCATATTGGATATTCTCGGGCATACCGTGTTGACCACCATCCAATTCGATCACGAGTTTTTCTTCGAAGCACACAAAATCCACGACATATGGGCCCATCGGTTGCTGGCGGCGGAATTTGAATCCGGCGAACCGGCGATTGCGCAGCGCATACCAAATCTTTCGTTCGAAATCCGTTTGTTCGCGGCGTAGCTTGCGGGCAAAATCGTGCTTCATCTTGACCCCTCACCCGGCCCTTCGGGCCACCCTCTCCCACGAGGGGAGAGGGAATTATTGCGCCAATTCCTGCGCCATCCGCTCCTTCGCGCGCAGCTTGACGCTCTCGCTTTTGAGCTGACCGCAGGCGGCCATGATGTCGCGGCCGCGGGGCGTGCGGACGGGCGAGGCGTAACCGGCGCGGTTCACGATCTCGGCGAATTTTTCGATCTGTTCCCAATCGGAGCATTCGTAGGGCGCGCCGGGCCAGGGATTGAACGGGATCAGATTGATCTTGGCCGGAATGCCTGCGAGAAGCCGCACCAGTTCGCGCGCCTCGGCCAGGGAATCGTTCACGCCCTTCAGCATGACGTATTCAAATGTGATGCGCCGCGCATTGGAGACACCGGGATAATCGCGGCAGGCCTGCATCAATTCGGCAATCGGATATTTCCTGTTCAGCGGCACGAGCACGTCGCGGATTTCGTCGCGCACGGCATGCAGCGAAATGGCGAGCGCGGAGCCGATCTCCTCGCCCGCCCTCTTGATCATCGGCACGACGCCGGCGGTGGAAAGCGTGATGCGGCGTTTGGAAAGCGCGAGCCCGTCGCCATCGGCCATGATCGCGATCGCGGTTTTTACGTTCTCGAAATTATAGAGCGGCTCGCCCATGCCCATCATCACCACATTGGTGATGCGGCGATTTTCGCCGGTGGACGGCCAGTCATTCAAAGCATCGCGTGCGATCATCACCTGGCCCACGATTTCGCCCGCCGTCAGATTGCGCACCAGCGCCTGGGTGCCCGTGTGGCAGAAACGGCAATTGAGCGTGCATCCGACTTGCGAGGAAACACAGAGCGTTCCCCTGCCCGGCTCGGGAATGAAGACGGTTTCGAATTCCACGCCCGGACCGCTGCGCAGCAGCCATTTGCGCGTGCCGTCGGTGGAAATCTGTTCGGTCACGATTTCGGGGCGCGCGAGCGAGAAACGCTCGGCCATGTCGCGGCGGAAATCCTTGGCGAGATTGCTCATGGACGCGAAATCGCGCGCGCCATGGACGTAAATCCAGTTCCACAATTGCCGCGCACGCATGGCAACGGCCTTCGCCTCCACGCCCGCATCGCGCAGCGCGGATTTCAGATCTTCCGGCGAAAGGCCGATCAAGTCCACGACATTCACATCCCGCACGCCGAGTGCATCTTCGCCAGCGCGGCCGAAAGGCCGGCGAGCGAATAGGTGTCGCGCGTGAGCGTGCCGCGCGCGGAGGTTCCGGTCACGATGGCCTGCTGGCCGCGGCGCATGGCCTCGATGAGGCGCTTTTCGTCGGAATTCTGCTCGACCCAGGCCGAGCCGCTGTCGCCCTCGTTCTTGGTGAAGAGTTCGAACTTGTCCGAGCCCACCTCGACGGTCACCTTGCTGTCGTCCTTGTAAGGATAGCCGGGCACGATCTCCGGCTCGGCCTTGGTCTTGCGCGTGGGCCAGTCGCTGATGAGGAAATAGACGGAATCGCGTTTCACATTGCGCGGATCGCTCGTCCTGGGCTGGGCAAGCGTGTAGCAGACCTTGCCGAAACTGGGCGAGGTGGTGGTGTAGGCCGACCAATCCTTGAACATGCCGAGCGAAACGGGATTGTCGTCGGCCCGGCTTGCGCCGGTGGCGGCGAACAGGATGGCGGCCGCGATCAACACAATGTGTACGGACTTCGCTGTCATCGGTGAACCTTCAAATTCTTGCGATCCCGGGCCATTGCCGAGTTTCCAAACGAATTCGGGCATTTATGGGAGCGCCCGGCGCGACCATAGAAGAGCCGCCACGATACGTCCACCCGCCGGGCAAGATTTGCGCGCAATTCGATCACGTTTCCGCCTTGCACGGCGGCCATATTCGCTGACAGGGGCGAGATGGAGTAAGCGGCGATGTTTGGCAGGCTGATGATCTTCGTTCTGATCGCGCTGAGCCTCATTCAGCCCTGCGGCAGCCCCACGGAAGTGGACGGGGTCTAGCGGGTTTTGACGATCTCCTCCTCGACGTCGCGCAGACGATCCTTGCCGAAGAATATCTCGCCGCCGACGAAGAAGGTGGGGATGCCGAACGCGCCGCGCTCCACGGCTTTCTCGGTGTTGTTGAGGAGCGTCTGCTTCACCTCCGGGCTTTGCGCCGCGGCGAGAAGCGCATCCGCATCGAGCCCGGATTCGGCGAGGCTCGCGCGGATCACGTCCGGATCGTCCATCTTGCGCGGCGCTTCCCACATGAAATGAAACACCGCATCCACGTAAGGCGCGAGCGTACCGGCCATCTGCGCCGCGACGGCCGCGCGCATGATCGCGAGCGTGTTCACGGGAAAATTCGGATTGAACTGGAAATCCGTGAGGCCATGGCGCGCGATGAAGCGGCGGATTTCCAATTGTTCATAATCCATCTTGTTGCGGATGCCGGCGAACGCGATCATCGGCGCCTTGTTGTTGGTGAGCTTGAAGATGCCGCCGAGCAGCGCCGGCGTATATTCGAATGTCGCGCCGGTGCGCGCCTCGATTTCCGGAATCACCTTGTGGGCGAAATAGGCGTTCGGGCTGCCGAAATCGAAGACGAATTCCACGCGTGCCATCACCAATTCTCCCGGTAGGGCCGAAGATCGAGCTCGAAGGTCCAGGCGTCGCGGGTCTGGTTGTGCAGCATCCAATAGGTCTCGGCCACGGATTGCGGATTCATCAATTGATCGGGTTGGAGATTCGCGAGCGCCTGTTCGCCGCCGCGTTCGCGGATGCGCTCGCGCACGAAAGCGGTATCGACGCCGGCATCGATGATGAGATGGGCGACATGGATGTTCTTCGGCCCGAGCTCGCGCGCCATGCTTTGCGCAACCGCGCGCAGGCCGAATTTGGCGGAGGCGAAGGCCGCATAACCCACGCCGCCGCGAAGGCTCGCGGTCGCGCCCGTGAAGATGATCGTGCCGCGCCCATGGGGCAGCATCAGGCGGGCGGCCTCGCGGCCCGTCAGAAATCCCGCATAGCAGGCCATTTCCCACACTTTGCGGAAGACCCGCTCTGTGGTTTCGAGGATCGGGAAATTCACATTGGCGCCGGGATTGAAGATGCAGACTTCGAGCGGCGCGATGGCATCGGCTTCCTTGAGGAACGCGGTGACGTCTTCCTCCTTGCGCGCATCGAGCCCGCGCGCGACGCAGCGCCCGCCCATGGCTTCGATTTCGGCTTTGAGACCCGCCAGTTTTTCCGCCGTGCGCCGGCCCGCGACAATCGCGTAACCTTCGGCGGCGAAGCGCTTGGCGATCGCGGCGCCGATGAAATCGCCCGCGCCGATAACGGCAACGGTGGCATTGCGTTCGTTCATTCCCGTAATCCGTATCCCACGGAATAAAGCCTGAGCACGATCGCGAACATGATGACCACGAGCCCGATGGTGAGCGCGGCGCCCAGCCCTTCCGGCGCCTCGGTGAAGCCGATCATGGAATGGCGCAGCCCATTGATAAAGTAGAAAAACGGGTTGCCCCACGCCATCCAGCGCAGCCAGGGCGGCAGCATCTTGATGGTGTTGAAGACGCCGCCCACGAAAGACAAGGGCGTGATGAGGAACACGTTGAGCACCGTGAGCTGCTCGAAATTGGCGGCCCACAGCCCCACGATATTGCCGAGCAGGCCGAACACCGCCGACACCGCCACGATCCAGAACAGGAATTCGCCGATGCCATGGACGGTGGAGGCGCCGAAGACCGCCGCGATGAGGAGAATGCCCACGGCCGTGACGATGGCGCGCACGATCACCACCACCAGCACGCCCGCGATCATCTCGGCATAGGAAAGCGGCGAGACCAGCGTCTCCTCCACGTAACGCAGAAACCGCGAGAAATAGATCTGCGAGGTCGATTGCAGGAAGGCCGCGTTGACCACGTTCAGCATCACAATGCCGGGCAGCACGAATTCGAGATATTTGTGCCCGCCGATCAGCGCGATGCGCCCGCCCACGACATAGCCGAAGATGAAGATGAAGAGCAGCGCCGAAATCCACGGCGCGAGGAACGCCTGGATCGGCACGCGCATCAGCCGCGAAATTTCGCGGCGGATGATTGTCCAAAGCCCCACCCAGTTGATGTTCATTGCGCCGCCGCCATGTGTTCGGGCTCCGCGCCCGTCGCGCGCAGATAGGCCGCTTCCAGCCCGCCCGGTTCGGTGAAGAATTCGTTCTTGGGCCCATGCTGCACGATTTTTCCGCCATTGATGATGGCGATGGTGCGGCAGAGGCGCTCGACTTCCTCGAGATAATGGGAGGTGAGAAGGATGGTTTTTCCGTCCGCGTTCAGCTCCTGCAGATAGCGCCACAGATCGCGGCGCAGCTCGACATCGACGCCGGCGGTGGGCTCATCCAGGATCAGGAGTTTGGGATCGTGGATCAGCGCGCGCGCCAGGATGACGCGGCGCATCAGCCCGCCGGAAAGCTCGCGGAAGCGCTTCTTCGCATGCTCCTTGAGGCCGAAGCGCTCGATGAGCATTTCGGTGCGCGCCTTGCGCTCGGGCGCGGTCATGCCGAAATAGCCGCCCATCCAGTCGATGATCTGATAGGGCGTGGCGAACTGGTCGACATTGTATTGCTGGGGCGAGAGGCCCACGAGCTTCCGCGCCTCGCGGTAATCCTTCACCGCATCGACGCCGTAGATCTCGATCGTGCCGGAGGTGACGGTGGCGATTCCGGTGATGCAATGGATGGTGGTGGACTTGCCCGCGCCGTTCGGCCCCAGAAAGCCGAAGAAATCGCCGGGCCTGACCTCGAGCGACAGATCGTCCACCGCGACGGTGCCGCTGCGATAGACCTTGCGCAGATGGGAAATGGAAAGTGCCGGTGTCGTCATTGTCTGGGAATGGCGTTTTCGGGGGCGCACTATACAGATAGGAGCCCAATTGTCATTCGCAAGCCGCACAGTTTTCCTCCCCCGTTTACGGGGGGAACGAGCGAAGCGAAGTGAGACGGAGGGGGCGCATATCGGCGTTCCCCCCTCGCCGCCTTCCGCCTTCGCTCTTCGAGCTTCGGCGGACAAGTCGGCGGCACTCCCTCCGTAAACGGGGGGAGAAATTATTTCCGCAAAATCGGCGCGCCCCATTTGTGCGCAGGCGGGATTTCCGCCGCTCCGCCGGGCCGAATCGGCCGCGCCGGGTAGCCGCCCAGGCTGATCAGCCGGTCATACATCACGATCGCGCCCGCCATGCCGACATTGATGGAAAATCTTGTGGGAATCTTCACCACGAATTCGCAACGGGACAGCACGGCCTCGGACAGCGACATGCGTTCGGAGCCGAACACATAGGCGGCGCGCAAGGGGTGTTTGAAGCGGGGAAGCTCGATCGCCTCCTCGGTGATCTCCACGCCCACCAGCCGGCAGCCCTGCGGCAGGCGCAGATCGGCCGCGCCCGCATATTGATAGACGGGCAGATGGCCCGCCGCCGCCGATGTGTCGCTTTGCGCCTCCGCCAGTTTGACGCGCCCGCCGGCCGTGAAGAAGAAGCTCGCGCCGAAGGCATGGGCGATGCGCAACAGATTGCCGAGATTCATCGGCTTGGAGATGCCGTCCACGCCGATGGCGAAATAGCCGCGCATTCCTTTTTCCCCCGCGATAACTTACTTGTCATCCCGGCCAGCGCGAAGCGCGTGAGCCGGGACCCACGGAGAAACGTCCCGGTGGGTCCCGGACCGGACGCTAGCGCGTCCGTCCGGGATGACAATAGTATGGTGTATGACCAATCCCATCCTCGTCGAGCTCACCCGCGGAGATCTTGTGGAGAGCGTCCACCGGGGCGCGGTGGCGGTTTGCGATGCGAAAGGTGCGAGCGTGTTCGCGCTCGGCGATGTGGATGCGGCCGCCTATCCCCGCTCGTCCTTGAAACCGGTACAGGCGCTGCCGCTGGTCGAATCGGGCGCGGGCGTGAGCGAGGAGGAAATCGCTTTGGCCTGCGCCTCGCATTCCGGCGAGCCGATGCACACGGTTCCTATCGCGGCCTGGCTCGCGCGCATCGGCTGCAGCGAACGCGATCTCGCCTGCGGGCCGCATCCGCCGCGTTACGAGCCGGTGTGGGAAGAGATGATCCGGCGCGGGGAACGCCCAAGGCGCATCCATAACAATTGCTCGGGCAAGCATACGGGATTTCTGGCGCTGGCGCGGCACTGGAACATCGCCACGCAAGGTTACGAACGCGTCGATCATCCGGTGCAGCAGGCGGTGAAGAAAACGCTTTCCGATCTTTCGGGCCTCGCCGATTTTCCCTTTGGCATCGACGGCTGCACGGCGCCGAATTTCGCGCTGCCCTTGCCGGCTTTCGCGCGGGCGCTGGCGAAATTGCCGGAAGCCGCCGCGGGCCGGCGCATCGTCCGCGCCATGACCCGCCATCCCGAACTCGTTTCCGGCACGGGACGCTGGTGCGCGAAACTCATGCACGCGACGAAAGACGTCGCCGTCAAAGCGGGCGCCGAAGGCGTTTATGCGGCAATCGTGCCCGAGCGCGGGCTCGGCATCGCGCTCAAGATCGACGACGGCGCCGGCCGCGCCGCCGAAACGGCGATCGCCGCCGTTCTTGCCGCGCTCGGATTATTGGCGCGGGATCATCCGCTCCTGCGCACGCCCGTCACCAACACGCGCGATGCTATTGTCGGAGAGCGGCGGCCGGGTGCGGCGCTATTGTGAGCGCTTCGCCTCTTTCGCCGCCTTGTCCGCCTTTTCCATCTCGGGCGTATAGATCTCGATGGTCTTGACCGGGCAATGCTGGTGCAGCGCCATCACATGCGTGAACACGTAATCGCCCGGCGTGATGCAGCTCAATTCCGTGCCGCCGACGGATTTGAATCCGACGGTCTGCCGGAAGTTCAGCCCCACGCATGTGCCCATCAGCGAGAGCTTGAATTTCTGATGTGTGTAATCTTCCACGATGAGCGTATGGTCGTCGGGCGCCTGCCAGTTCAGGATCTGGCCGATGCGCAGGCAGACCTGCGGCCCATCGGTCTTCGTTTCGTCGGCGAGCGCGGGCGCGGCCAGCGCCGCGATCAATCCCGCCGCCAGAAGCAGTTTCAACGTCATGGCACCGATTTCCTTTCGGGAAACAATGCCCCTCGCCCGCCACTATAGCCGATTGCGGGCCCGCCCGCGCCTGCCTTATGGTCCCCGGCGAACAGCCATCGGGAGAATTCGATGAAAGCCTGCCTTTGCACGCATTACGGCCCCCCCGAAGAGATGGAATTGCGCGAGGTGGCCTCGCCCAAACCCGGCAAGGGGCAGGTGCTGGTGAGCGTGAAGGCGTGCGGCGTGAACTTTCCCGACGTGCTGATGATCCAGGACAAATACCAGTTCAAGCCGAACCTGCCCTTTGCGCCCGGCGGCGAGATCGCGGGCTTCGTGAAGGCGCTGGGCGAAGGCGTGAGCACTGTGAAGGTGGGCGATCGCGTCTGCGTCTCCATCGGCAATAGCGGCATGGCGGAAGAGGCGCTGGCCGATGCGCGCCGCTGCATGATCGTGCCGGAGACTGTGCCGTTCGATGTCGCGTCCTCCTTCATGGTGACCTATGGCACGACATGGCACGCGCTGAAGGATCGCGCCGATCTGAAGAAGGGCGAGAACCTCGTCGTGCTCGGTGCCGCGGGCGGTGTGGGCACGTCGGCGGTCGAGATCGGCAAGGCGCTGGGCGCGCGCGTGATCGCGGGCGCGTCATCGCAGGAAAAAGTCGATCTTGCGAAAAAACTCGGCGCCGACGACGGCTTCGTCTATCCGCCCGTGCCGCTCAGCCGCGATCAGCAGAAGCAAATGTCGGAAGACATCAAGCGGCTGACCGGCGGCCAAGGCGCCGATGTTCTTTATGACCCGGTGGGCGACGATTACGCCGAGCCCGCGTTGCGCGCGATGAACTGGAACGGGCGTTATCTCGTCATCGGCTTCGCGGCGGGGCAAATTCCCAAGGTGCCGCTCAACCTGACCTTGCTCAAGGGCTGCCAGATCGTGGGCGTGTTCTGGGGCGCCATGGCCATGCGCGATCCCAAACATGCCGCCGACAGCATGCAGCAGCTTCTCGACATGATTGCCGCCGGCAAATTGAAGCCGCTCGTCTCGGAACATTTCCCGCTCGCCGATGCCGGCAAGGCCATCCGCATGCTCATGGACCGCAAGGCCAAGGGCAAAGTCGTCGTGACGATGTAGCTAGAGGCTCGACCACAACAGCAGCAGCGCCGCCGCGGCCATCAGCGCGGTCGCGAGCCAGCCGAGGTTCTTGAGCCAGCGCGGCAGCACCAGCGCGCCGCCCGAGACGACGAACATCATCGCCGCCATGATCGGCACCGCGACGATGCCGTTGATCACCGCCGTCCAGAACAGCATGGTGATGGGATCGAACTTCACGGCCGTCAGCATCACGCCGCCGAGCGTGGCCGCGCCCACGATGCCGTAGAATCCGAGCGCGCGGTTGGCGGGCAGTTCCAGGCTTCCCCCGATATGGAACGCCTCGGCCACCGCATAGGCGGCCGAGCCCGCCAGCACCGGCACCGCCAGCAATCCCGTTCCGATGATTCCGGCCGCGAAGAGCGCGAAGGTCAACTCGCCGGCGATGGGCCTCAGCGCCTCGGCGGCCTGCGCGGCGGACTGGATGTTCGTTACGCCTTGCGCATGCAGCGTCGCCGCCGTCGTGACGATGATGAAATAGGCGATCACGTTGGAAACGATCATGCCCGTCCAGGTATCCGCCGCGATGTGGCGGAAGGCTTGCGCGTCGCTGAAGGACCGTTCGCGGAATTGATGGCGATGGCTGAGGCGCGATTCCTCGGCCTCCTGCGAAGCCTGCCAGAAAAACAGATAGGGGCTGATCGTGGTGCCGAACACGGCCACGATGGTGAGCAGATAATCCTTCTTCAAAGACAGCGCGGGCAGGAAGGTGGAAAGCGCCACCTCGCCCCACGGAATATGCACGCTGAACGCCGCCGCCACATAGACGAACAGAACCATCGTCAGGAATTTCAGATAGCCGGCATAGCGGTGATAGGGAATGAACACTTCCGCCACGAGGCAAACGATTCCGAATATCCCCGCATAAAATAGCGCAGGCCCGTCGATCACGAGTTGCAGCGATTGCGCCATCGCCGCGAGATCGGCCGCGATGTTGATCGTGTTCGCGACCACGAGCAGCATGACGAGGCCATAAAGCACCGGCGCGGAAAGCCGCCTGGCGATGTTCGCCGAAAGTCCCTCTTCCGTTTGCCAGCCGATGACGGCGCTGACGATCTGGATCGCCGCCATGAACGGCAGCGTGAGGAACATCGTCCACGCCAGCGAATAGCCGAATTGCGCGCCGGCCTGCGAATAGGTGGCGATGCCGGAGGGATCGTCGTCGGCGGCGCCCGTGATGAGGCCCGGCCCCAGCGAACGCAGGAACGCGCCCGGCGAGCGGTCCGTCATGATTCGTCCCAAGGGCCGTTCATCCCGCCGCCACTATGGCCTTGCGCCGCGCCCGCGCCAACCCCATGTTGGAGGGATCGGAGGACACATGTCGATTCTCGGCTGGATTTTCTTCGGACTGATCACGGGCTTCATCGCGAGCAAGATCGTCAACCGCCAGGGCGAAGGATGTTTCCTGAATATCGCGCTCGGGCTTGTCGGCGCGATGGTGGGCGGCGCGCTGTTCACGCTGCTCGGCACCCATGTGTCGTGGCACTTCTTCTCGCTGACGTCGATGATCGCCGCGATTTTGGGCGCGGTGATCGTGCTGTTTCTTTATCACGCGATTACGGGGCGAAGGACGCTACGGTAATTATGCGGCGCCCCATTTCTCTTTCGCGCGAATAAGCAGATTGGCCAGATCGCGCGCACCGATGGTCCAACCACCCCCAAAACCGCCGTCGATGCCGAACATGCGTCGGACGATCGCGGTTGCCTTCGTGTTTCTGAGCGATTGCGGGGCGAGAATATAACCGACATGGCGGGAAAAGGTACCGGGCGCATAAATGCGAAATACATGAAAATCGTCCCATGAATAGCATTCAATTTTGCGGCGCGTGAAAAAGCGCAACCCCTTGGGCGAAAGTTCGAGCCAGGCGGGCCTGACAAACGCGAAGACTGCAAACAGCATACCCAGGCCGAAAATGCCCGCAATGACATAGCCGGCCCGCGACATGGATTCGTTCGAGGTCATATCCGCGCCGATAGCGGCGAAAACCGAGCACGCGATAAACGCGAGCAGCATCTTGACGCGCGAACTCCGGATCACGACCGGCGATCTGTCGAGGTCGTATTTCATTTACTCCGCCGCGTCTTTTGTCAGATAAATCTCCCCGCCATGGGAGCGGAATTCTTCGGCCTTTTTCGCGAGCGCGGCTTTAATTTCCGCGGTTGACAGGCTGTCGTTTGTCCCGCGCGCGGCATCGCGCACTTCCTGGCTGATCTTCATCGAGCAGAATTTCGGCCCGCACATCGAGCAGAAATGGGCGAGCTTGGCGCCGTCCGCCGGCAGCGTTTCGTCGTGGAAGGCTTCGGCCGTTTCGGGATCGAGGGCGAGTGCGAACTGGTCGCGCCAGCGGAATTCGAAGCGCGCCTTGCTCATGGCGTCGTCCCATAGCCGCGCGGCCGGATGGCCTTTGGCGAGATCGGCGGCATGCGCCGCGATGCGATAGGCGATCACGCCCGCTTTCACATCGTCGCGGTCGGGCAGGCCCAGATGTTCCTTCGGCGTGACATAGCAAAGCATCGCCGTGCCGAACCATCCGATCATCGCAGCACCAATGGCGGACGTGATGTGATCGTAACCGGGCGCGACATCGGTGGTGAGAGGCCCCAGCGTGTAGAACGGCGCTTCGTCGCAGGCCGCCAATTGGCGATCCATATTCTCCTTGATCTTGTGCATCGGCACATGGCCGGGGCCTTCGATCATGACCTGCACGTCGTGCGCTTGCGCGATTTGGTTCAACTCACCGAGCGTTTCGAGTTCGGCGAATTGGGCGGCATCGTTGGCGTCGGCAATCGATCCGGGGCGCAAACCATCGCCGAGCGAGAATGAAACATCATATTGCTTGAGAAGTTCGCAAATCTCCTCGAAATGCGTGTAGAGGAAATTTTCCTTATGATGGGCGAGGCACCATTTGGCGAGGATCGAACCGCCGCGGCTCACGATGCCCGTCACGCGCTCAGCGGTAAGCGGGATATGCGCGAGGCGCACGCCCGCATGCACGGTGAAATAATCCACGCCCTGCTCGCATTGCTCGATCAGCGTGTCGCGATAGATTTCCCAAGTGAGGTCTTCGGCGACGCCGCCCACCTTCTCCAACGCCTGATAGATCGGCACGGTGCCGATGGGCACGGGCGAATTGCGGATGATCCATTCGCGGATCGTGTGGATGTGGCGGCCGGTGGACAGATCCATCACCGTGTCCGCGCCCCAGCGGATCGACCAGACGAGTTTTTCGACTTCCTCGGCCGCCCCGCTCGTGACGATCGAATTGCCGATATTGGCGTTCACCTTGGTGAGAAAATTCCTGCCGATGATCATCGGCTCGGTTTCGAAGTGATTGATATTCGCCGGAATGATGGCGCGGCCGCGCGCGACTTCGCTTCGCACGAATTCCGCCGTGATTTCGTCGGGGATCGCGGCGCCGAAGGAATTTCCGTCGCGGATTTTGGCGCGGCCGAGATTTTCGCGCGCCGCGATGAATTTCATTTCTTCGGTGATGAGGCCCGCCCGCGCATAATGAAGCTGGGTGACATTCCCGCCCGCTTTGGCGCGCAGCGGCTTCAACCCGGCTCTGTCGAATTGCGGAACGGATAAAAGCTCGCCGCGCTTCAGCCCGTCGTCTTCGGGTTTGCGGTCGCGGCCCTCATATTCCTCCACATCGCCGCGCGCGAGAATCCAGTCGCGGCGGCGCGCGGCCAAACCCTTTTCGATGTCGATCCTGGCGGCATCGTCCGTGTACGGACCGGATGTGTCGTAGAGCCGGACCGGCGCCTCGCCGCCCGACAGCGCCACCTCGCGGAACGGCACGCCATCCACAAATATCTTTCGCGAGCCCGGCAGGCTCCCGCGCGTGATCTCCGCCGATTTCGGATTCAAAACGGGCTTGTTCATTCGCCTCTCCCTACGCCGGTTCTAACCGGATCAGGTTCAAAGGGACCCGCATGATTGCGATCTCAGCCCTCCGAAGCCTTGGCGAAGGAGGGCGCCCCTGGGACCGCCGATTATTGGAGATATGCTTGCGCCGCACAAGGGACCGCGCGGCGGATTCGATGTATGCTCCGCCGGTTCCAAAAGGGCAAACGGCATGCGGATTTTTGCATTGGGGATGGCGCTGGCGGCCGCCACGCTGACCGCCTCGTGCGGCGGCAAATCGCCGGCGGTTCACGACGCATTGGCGAAAGCCGGTCTTCTGGGACATTGGGCCGACGATTGCAGCCAGCCGGCCGGTCCGCTCGACTTCCACGCCA